>JAHWKJ010000043.1 GCA_019347905.1 Planctomycetota bacterium | reverse complement strand
GGGTCGAAAGTCGAAAGGGTCGAAGGTCGAAAGGGCCGGAAAAACAGCCCCGCCGGCCGAACGTGCACACTGCATACTTCAGCTCCTGCCTTTTCGACCTTTTCGACGTTCGATCTTTCGACCCCGCCCACTGTCAGTTCGTCTTGGGATTGGGCTCGTCCCACAGGCGGTGATTGGCGAGCGCCTCCAGCAGCGTCATCCGGCTGCCGAAGTGCTTCAAAGCCAACAGCGGCACGCTCGTCGCCGCGAGCGTCTCCGAGGTGACGCTGCCCAACAGCACCGCGGCCGCCCGGCTGCGGCCGCGGGTGTTCATTACGATCAGGTCGATCTCGTGCCGCCCGGCGACCCGCAGGATCGCCTGCGGCACGTGCGTACTCTCCTCGAACAGCGGCTCGACCTGGACCCCGTGACAGTCGGTGCTTTCCAGAAGCAACAAACCGCTGTCGGCCTCCGCCAGCGACAGGGCAACGAGCGGACGCGCGAAAATGCTCATGGCCGACCGTCCTCGATCCAGTGGGTGCGATGCCGCGGCTGGAATCCGCGTTCTGGCATCTTTACAGGCTCAGCCTGTTCCCACCAGCGCTGAGACAGTCGTCTCAGTCGCCCCTCGATGCCATCTGTGATTGTCTCCACCGCGTTGAAATCGCGCCGGGGATCCGCGACGCTGGCGGGCTGCCCATCCTCGTGCGCGACGACCGGCATTGTCGGCGGCTGTTGCAAGGGGACTGGAGCGAGACTTCTACGGGACGTGGCGCAGCTTGGTAGCGCGCTTGACTGGGGGTCAAGAGGTCGCAGGTTCAAATCCTGTCGTCCCGACTCAAAGGACAGGAATGATTTCGGCGTCAGTCATTCCATTTCGTGCTTCAAAACTCCGGGAGAACCTGTGATGGCGTTCCAAACCACTCGTCGCGATTTCGTGAAGCAGTCGGCTGCGCTGGGCGCTGCCTGGTGGGTCGGCTCGCGGCCGGCTTTGCATGGCCAGGAAAAGTCGCCCGTCGAGCGGCTCAACTTCGCCTGCGTCGGGGTGGATGGCAAGGGCGACAGCGACTCGGGTGACGCGGCCAATCTCGGCAACATCGTCGCCATCTGCGACATCGACGACCAGAAGCTCGAAAAGAAGGCCCGCAAGCTGGCCGAGAAGTTCCCGGAGGTCAAACGGTTCAACGATTACCGGCAGATGCTCGAAGAGCTGGGTGACACCGTCGATGCGGTCACCGTGTCGACCCCCGACCACATGCACGCTCCGGTGAGCATGATGGCCATGAAGCTGGGCAAACACGTCTTCTGCCAGAAGCCGCTGACCTGGAGTATCGAAGAAGCGCGATTGATGCACGAGACGGCCGCCGCGAAGAAGGTCGCCACGCAGATGGGGAACCAGGGCACCTCGCACACGGGGTTGCGGGAGGCGGTTGAAACGGTCCGCGCCGGGGCGCTGGGCGAGGTGCGCGAGGCCCACATCTGGACGAACCGTCCCATCTGGCCGCAAGGCACCGGACGGCCGCCGGGGGGCTCCGAACCGCCCGCCTTCCTGCACTGGGATCTGTTCCTGGGTGCCGCGCCGGAGCGGCCCTACGTCGCCGGCGTCTATCACCCGTTCAAGTGGCGCGGCTGGCTGGACTTCGGCACCGGCGCCTTGGGAGACATGGCCTGCCACACGGCAAACATGGCCGTCATGGCGCTGGAGCTGTTCGATGCCGAGACGGTCGTGGCCGAATCGTCGGGGATCGTCGAGGACGAGACGTACCCCAAGTATTCGACCATCGTATTCCAGTTCCCCGAGCGGACGGCCTCGTGGGACTCGAGCGTGAAGCTGCCGGCCTGCCGCGTGACGTGGTACGATGGCGGCAAGCGGCCCCCGCAGGAATTGCTGTTCGGCGAGAGCCTGGCGGACAGCGGCTCGCTGCTGGTGGGCAGCGAGGGCACCTTGTACTCGCCGAACGATTACGGGTCGAGCTACAAGCTGCTGCCCGAGGACAAGTTCGCCGACTTTAAGAAGCCCGAGCCGACGCTGCCGCGTTCGCCCGGCCACTTCGAGGAATTCGTGCGGGCGTGCAAGGGCGGCGAACCGGCGATGTCGAACTTCGGCTACGCCGGCCGCCTGACCGAGACGATCCTCTTGGGGAACGTCGCGCTGCGTTCGGGCGAGAAGATCGAGTGGGACGCGAAGTCGATGCGGGCGAAGAACCTGCCCAACTTCACCGGCGGCATCACCCGCGAATACCGCAAGGGCTTCTCGATCTGAGGCCAGGCACCCGTTTAGCCGCGACTCGCCAGAGGAGCGCTCTCGTCCGCTGGTGCGACTAAGGCCTTATGTGAAAACGCACACCAACCCGAAGCGCGAGCGAGCGAGAACGTGTTTCCCCCCGTGCCTCGCTGGCGCTTTCCCGTGCCTCGCTGGCGCTTCGGGTTAGTATTTCGCCGCGAGCGAGGGTTTTCCGACAAAGCCTGATGTCCAAACAAAGAAAGGCCCGGCATCTACGGATGCCGGGCCTTTGGCTTTGCGAGCTGCGGTCGTCGCTCGGCGACCGCCTGAATGCGGTCACTACGAACGGAGAGCCTACCGCCGCTTGCGGTCTTCCTCTTCGCTTTCCGACGGCTCCTCGTCGACCTTGGTCATTTCGAGCTTGCGGGTCTCGCTGTTGATCTTGAAGTTGAAGTTCTTCAGAAAGCTCATGCCCAGGATGGCCGGTGCGTCCGCCAGATTCTCGGGCATCACGGCGGCCTCCACTTTCTCGACCGTAAAACGGCCCACGCGCATCGAATCCAGCGTCACCAGCCGCGCATCGATAATCGTCTTGCCGTCGGCCAGTTTCAGCCGCACGGTCGGGTCGGTCGGCTTCATCTCGATGCCCAGTTCCTCTGCCAGCTTGTGCGGCAGGCTGACCAGACTGGAGCCGGAGTCGACGGCGAGCTCCTGCGGCGGCTTCTTGTTGATGACCGTGGAAACGTAAAACGTGCTATCGGCTCCGGCCCGCAGGTCGATCGAGTCCGAGAGTACGGAATCCGCCAGCCGCTTGTATCGCCGCTCGGAATCCTCGAAGGCCGAGGACTCGACCAGCTCATACTTCTTGCCCGTTTCGGCATTCAGGGCGTCAATCGCCTGTTGCACCTCGGGATCGACGGCCAGATCCGTATACTTCTTGCGGACCTGCTCGATCTGCTTGCCGAGCTCCAGCACGAAATCGATGTACGCCGCCCGGGCCTTATACGCGGCGTCGCGAGCGGCCTGCAGTTCCTTCTCCATCCCGCCGTTCTGGATCAACAGATTGATACGGTCGCCCAACTCGTTCATAGCCAGGACGAGGCGGTTTTGCTGCACAACGTTGGTGGTCCGGTCGTACTGTTGCCGGTACAGGGCCCGCTTCTGCGTGTAGACCGTGACCAGTTGCTTGTTCTGGGCGATCTGCTTTTCGACCGCGTCGAGCTGCCCGGCCGCGTCCCGCATTTGCTTCTTGAGCTTCGTCTGCTCACGGAACTTGCGGCTGAGCGCGGTCTCGTCAGCCAGCGCCAGGTTGCTGGTGAAGACGCGGATGCCCTTTTCCTCCAGGCGGTCGCGCGGACTCGACGCGGCCGCACCCTTTGCGGAGGTGGCATCCTGAGCCGAAAGCGGCAGCGGCGACGCCAGGCCCACGAGACACAGAGAGGCGATCCAGCTTCGCATTACGGCGGACCTCCGTCACACGGTTGGCATGAAAGGGCGAGACGATCCCTTCTGTCTGCAACTCTCAGCGAACTGTGCACGATTGTCAAGCGGGCAATTCCGGTATTCTGGTCGGATCGGCGAATTGCTCGCCATGTCCCGCCCTTGAAGCCCACGGGTTGCAAGCCGTGGGCTTCGCCCGCCCGTTTACGCTCCCCGGAGACACCGCATGAAATCGACGACCGAATACCTCACCTTCCACCTTCCCGCCCGGATGGATTTCATGAACATTACGCCGGAGGTCGAGCGGATCGTCGCCGCCAGCGGCGTGCGCGAGGGGCTGGTGCTCGTCAATGCCATGCACATCACAGCCTCGGTGTTCATCAACGACGACGAGCCGGGCCTCCTCGAGGATTACAAGAAGTGGCTCGAACAGCTTGCACCGTTCGACCCGTCGCCTGCGCGGTATCGGCACAATCGCACCGGCGAGGACAACGCCGACGCCCATCACAAGCGGCAGATCATGGGCCGCGAGGTCGTCGTCGCGATCACGAACGGCAAGCTCGACTTCGGTCCGTGGGAGCAGATCTTTTACGGCGAGTTCGACGGCCGTCGCGACAAACGCGTACTGGTGAAGGTCCTCGGCGAATGAGCCGGCGGTAGGCGGAAGGCGGAGGGCGGAAGGCAATAGGCGGAGGGCGGTCGGCGGAAGTCGGTACTGTTCACCGTCCCTGGCTGCCTACCGCCTTCTGCCTACCGCCTACTGCCGACCACCTGCTGCCTGCCGGCGTCCCACCCGCGACCGTTCCCCCTTGCCCGGTCCGGCGGCGCGTCCGATAATGCGGTGGGGTAATGCCCAAAGCCCACGGGTCCTGGCCCTTGGGCTTCGCCGACTGTTCTGTAAATTCGGGAGCCGTGGTCGTGCTGCGCCGCACGCGCGAGGATCTGCTGGGGGCATTCGACCTGTCTTTTATGCTGACGGTGGCGGCCTTGCTCGGCGTGCTTGCCGTCGCGGTGTGGCTGGTCGTCTGGATCAGGGCGCGGTATTGCGGTGGTGAGGATCCTGCCGCACAGGTTCACGAGATGTTGACGCAAATGGCCCAGACGCACCGCGAGGGTGGTCTGTCGGACGAAGAATACCGATCCATCAAGGGTCAGCTTGTCGAGAGACTGGATGGTTCTCCGCGCCGCGCCTTCGAGACGCCGCCTGCCGTGGTGGGCGAATCCGAGGCCGCGCGAAGCGAGCAGAGCCACTGAGAGGAGTGAGGCCGGCAGGGACGCGAGCAGGGAGAGACGACGAGGACACACCACAGGCCGCCGGCAACCCGAAGGAAACCGAATGCCCTCCAGCAAAGACTTCTCGTCCGGAAAACGCGGTTCTTCCGGCAAGAAGAACGCCAACTGTTCGTTCTGTCGCAAAAGCTACCGTGAGGTCGGCCCGCTCGTCGAAGGTCCCGACGACGTTTACATCTGTGGCGAATGCATCGAACTGTGCTCCTCGATCCTCGATCAGGAGCGCCGCCGTCGCGGCACGTCCCGACCGCTGTTCACCCGCGTGCCCACGCCGCGCGAAATCGTGCGGCACCTCGACGAGTACGTTATCGGCCAGCAGACGACCAAGAAGGTGCTCGCCGTCGCCGTGCACAATCACTACAAGCGGCTGATGGTGCAGGAAGACGCGGAGAACGACGTCGAAATCGAAAAGTCGAACATCCTCTTGATCGGCCCGACCGGCTGCGGGAAGACGCTTGTGGCCCGCACGCTGGCCCGCTTCCTGCAGGTGCCCTTCGCCATCGGCGACGCGACCACGCTGACCGAAGCCGGCTACGTGGGCGAGGACGTCGAGAACCTGCTGCTCAAGCTGTTGCACGCGGCCGATTTCGACATCGAATCCGCCCAGCGCGGCATCCTGTTCATCGATGAAATCGACAAGATCGGCAAGACCAGCCAGAACGTGTCGATCACCCGCGACGTCTCCGGCGAAGGCGTCCAGCAGGCCCTGTTGAAGATGCTGGAAGGCACCGTCGCCAACGTCCCGCCCCAGGGCGGCCGCAAGCACCCCGAGCAGCAATACATCCAGATCGACACGACGAACATCCTGTTCGTGTGCGGCGGCACGTTCGTGGGGCTGGAAGACATCATCGCCAAGCGGCTGGGGCGGCGGATGATCGGCTTCGGCAACACCTCGATGACGGCCGAGACCGAGCGCCGCCGGCACCTGCTGGCCGAAGCCTCGGTCGACGACGTGCTGGAATTCGGCCTGATTCCGGAACTCGTCGGCCGCCTGCCGATCATGAGCGCGCTGGCGCCGCTCGACGTGGATGATCTCACCCGCATCCTCACCGAGCCGAAGAACTCGCTTGTGCGTCAGTACCAGAAGTTCTTCGAGATGGAGAAGGCCCAGCTCGAGTTCACGCCCGACGCCTTGCGCGAGGTGGCCCGCATCGCCAAGGACAAGGACACGGGCGCCCGCGGCCTGCGGAGCGTGGTCGAAGACGTGATGTTCGAGCTGATGTACGAGCTGCCCGAACAGGAAGCCGGCCGCAAGTACGTCGTCACCGGCGAAATGATCCGCGGCGAACGGCGGCTGTTCCCGGCGGACGACTCCGCGGCGGCGTAGCCGTTCGTAGGGGCGGGGTTCACCCGGCCGCGGCCGGCTGAAGCCGGCCACTACGAACGACGCCGCTCGCGGTCGTCAGAATTCCTCGAGCATCTGGCCGTCGTTGCGGTTCGCGAGGGTTTGATAGACCCGCTGGCTGATGTTCTCGCTCAGGAACCGGACGGAGGCGTCGCCCAGCGCGAAATGCGCGCCGCCCTCGTGCCGGCTGCTGAAGCCGCCGACGAAGAGCGGGCTCGGCAAGGGCGGCGGGGTCGCTCCCGAGGTTGTCGGCAGGTAAGTCGGGTCATTGATGGGCGAGCCGGCGTTGCGCAGGGTGGCCCGCGTGCCGGAGACCCAGCCCAGCGTCGTCGGTTCGCCCACGTGCTCGCCGATGTAGATCGTGTTGCTGCTGCCGTCGGGGATCTCCTCGTGGCGCACGCTGCTGTTGAGGAACAGGACGCCGTTGTTGTCGACGTCGATGGGCGCCTCGCCGTCGTGATGGCAGCCCGCGTAATTCGACCTCACGACGCCGGCCGAACGCGGGTCGTAGTCGCTCGGACATTGCAGCACTGGAATCATCAGCCCGCTGACCGCCGCATTCCCGTAGGCGCCCTTCGAGAAGTCGAAGTTGCGGTACACGTTCCGCCGGTCGAGGTACGGCAGAATCTGGACGATCCAGCTCACGTGATAGCCCTTGGGCTGGTTCACGATCGGGCCGGTCGCATTGACCGAGCCGGGCGGAAGCACCTCGTGCGCCATCTCGTAGTTGTGGATGGCCAGCACCAGTTGCATGACGTTGTTTTTGCAGGCTGCGCGGCGGGCCGCCTCGCGCGCCATTTGGACCGCCGGCAACAACAGCGCGATCAGGATCGCGATGATGGCGATCACCACCAACAGTTCAATCAGCGTGAAGCCGCGCCGCTGCGGGCGTTGGATGGGAAAAGACATGGTTTGATTGAGGGTTGAGAGTTGAGGGTTGAGGGTCAGACGGGAGCAGTCGGGAGCGAAAGGACATCGTAGCCGCCGCTCGCTCGTCGTGCGTAACGCGAGCAGACGCAGCCGACCGCTTGCCTCTTCGCGGCGCATGCAAATCCGCGCCCCCGCACGAGTAAGCGCCCACTCATGGCTCGCTCCCACCCACGGCACCGATCATCACGTTCTTTCGCACCCGCGCGCGCTCGGGAACTCCGGCGGGAAACTCGGCCATAACGCGAACGCGCCGTTCGGAGGCACCGTCAGCGGGGAGATCGATCTCAATCATCACCCGCCCGGTTCGACCGCGCCGCAGTTCCGGCCACGCGACGTCCCACGTTTCCCCCGTGTAATTCTCGTCCACCGCGTGCCGCGCAGCGGCCCGTTCGAGCGCCGCTTCGGCCAGCCACTCGGCCTGCAGACGGAGCTGTTCTCCGCGCACCTGGCGGTGCCGCGCGAGCGCCATGCGGGCGAGCGACAGCCCGACCGACGTCGTGAGCATGACGGCCAGCATTGCCACCAGCACGGTGATGCCGCTGCGGCGGCCGTGCTGTCGAAAACCGTGCCTCTTCATCGCGACGCCTCCTGGAAACGATGGTCGCGGCCCAGGACCGCTTCGATGCGAAACACCCACCCCGGCCCGCTCGTGTCCGATGAGTCCTTCCCATTCTGTGGCACAGCGAACTCGATCGCGACCAGCCGCGTTTCGGAATCGAAGTCGAAGGTCGCGCCTTGGGGGGTTCGCAGACGATACCGCTCGCGGTGCTCGATGCCGTCCGCACTCAGGACGGTCCGGATGAGGTTTTCGCCGTCCATGCCGTAAATGACCGTGCGGGACGACGGCAGGTTGAGAACGAGGGACGTCCCTCGGCCATCCCCGGCGATGAGCCCCACAGTGGCGGCCGCCCGCACGTCCTGGCGGACCTGCCGGGCGAGCTGCAGGCCCGAGAGGGCGGCCGTCATACGTTGGCGGCTGTCGCGTTCGCTCTGGAGCAGCGGGAACAACAGCCGCGCGGCCGTCGCGGTCAGCGTCGCGGCCAGGCCCACGACGACCATCATTTCGATCAGCGTTTTTCCGCGGCGGTCGGTCATGGGCCGCTCCCGAGGCCGGATTCCCGCCGGTACACTTCCGTCACCAGCCGCACCGGCGCCACGCGGACGCCGGCAGTGTCCTTCCAGTCGATCTCGACGACGATCCGTTTCGCCTCGGGCGGGCCTTTCACAGCTTCGACCGACGCCCGCAAGTTTGGCTCCGAGAGCCCGGCACGCGCAGTTTCCGACAAAGGCAAACTGTCGAGCGACTCGCCGGTAAGCGATTGCCAGTCGAGGCTCGTGATGCGTTCGAGTGTATTCGACACCTCGAAGAGTGCGATCTGCCGTTGTTCGGCCGCCCGCTCGGACCGCGCAACACGGACCAGTAGCGGACCGATGAGGGCAAATGCCGCCCCCAGCACGAGTGTCGTGACGGCCAGCTCGAACAGCGTAAAGCCGCGCCTCGCGCGCAGGGCCGCTTCGTCGCGCTGGCCGCAACGCCGACGAGGAGGAAACTTGCGATGCGCTTTCATGAGAGGTTGTTGATGACGACGACCAGAGGTTCGAAGTACGCTCGAGCCACAAAGAATACCGCCACGCCCAGCGCGACGACGAGCAGCGGATGGACGACCTCGTAGGCCGAGGCCCAGCGGTAAAACTGGCGGGCGGCGATCGTTTCCGCAAGCTCGTCGAGCGCCCAACTAAGATTTCCCGAGTCGGCGGCGCCGCGCAGCAACTCGGCCTCGCGGTCACCGATCAGGCCGTAATCGCGCAGCACCTCCCACCACGGATCGCCCGCCTCGCAGTCGACCCGGGCACGGCTGGCGGCCTGCCGGATCGTTCGTCGCGGATGGAATTCCCCGACAATCGCCAGCGTCCGGTCCATCGGCCGTCCCGCGCGCACGCTGAGCGCCAGGTTCCGCAACAGCCCCGGCGTATCGAGCCGTTTGAGCCAGCGGCCTGCCCAATGGGGCACGTCGATTTCCGACCAGCCCCGCAACAGCGTCGTGGCCGCCAGACCGAGCACGACGAACAAACCCAGCGACACCAGACCCAGCACTCCGTACCACGTATCGACGAACGCGATCAGCTCCCACGTGCTCGACGGCAGCTCCGTATCGAAGTCTTCGAAGATCCTCTTGAACTTCGGCATGATGTAGTAGTTGGTGAAGGTCATGATGCTGGCGAGCACAGTGGCCACTCCCCACAGATACAGCACGGCGGCGGAGATCGACGCCGGCCCCCAGCGGCGCGTGCTGCGCCTGTGCATGTGCCGCACCGCGGCGGAGCGCAGCGCTTCGGCCAGGGGCCGTCCGTGCCGGCCCATCTGTGCGGCCAGCACGGCATCCCGCGGAAACAGCCGCCGGGCGAACGCCATCGCGTCCGGCAGCGGCTCGCCCGCCGTCAGCATGTCCGCCAGGTGCTCGATGTCGCCTTTGTGCCGGCCCTTGATGCTGGCCGCGTACGCTTCCAGCTCTTCGACCAGCGGCAGTTCCTTATCGACCGCCACGGTCAGCAGCCACAGCACAGTCGCCTGCCGACGTCGGCGGCGCTCGACGATCAGCACCACCACGCCCAGCGTGCCGAACAGGAACAGGCCCACCCAGAAGATCAGTTCGAACATTACGACAGATCGTTCAACAGTTTGATCATTGGCACAATCACCACGTACATCAGGCCCACGATGGCCGCCGCGACGGTCATGATGATCGTCGGCTCAACCAGTCCCACGATCATGCCGGCGCTCATGCGGCTGCGGGCGTCCGAGAATTCGCCCGCGGCGTCGAGAGCCTCCGCGAAGGCGTCCGCGCGGTGTTCCCAGCGGAAGGCCGTCTGCACCGCCGGCGGGAAGATTCGGGAACTGGCTGCCGGGGCCAAGGGTCCGCCGTGCTCGACGTGCCCGGCCAGCCGCACTGCTTCGCGGGCGAGCTCGGCATCGCGGACGGCGGCGGCCGTCATGCGGAACGCTTCCGGCAGCGGAACGCCTCCGCGAACCAGCAGCGCCAGCAGTCGGCAGAATTCCGCCAGAGCGGCATGCCGCAGCATCGGCCCGGCCAGCGGCAGCCAGACCGTCATCCGCCGCCGCGCCGCCGCACCGCCGACCGCAGTCGTCACGAGCCATACCAGGGCCACCAGCGCCGCCGCACCCGCCACCATCCACAGGCCGTGGTCGCGAAGGAAGTGCGCAAACGCGATCGCGGCCTCCGACTCGACGGGCAGCTCCGTATCGAAATCGGCAAGCGTGCCCTGCGCCAGGTCTCCCACGATGTAGACCAGGTAGAACCCCACGAGCGCGCACGACACGACCAGCAGGATCGCCGGATACGCGAGCGCCGCGATCATCAGTCGCCGCCGGCCGCGACTCTCCCGCACAAACTGCAGCCAGTGCGTCACGAATTCGCCCGTGCGACCGGTACGCAAGCCGGCGCGCAAGAGGCCACAGACGTGCGGCGGTAATCCGGCGGCATTGTTCGCCAGCAATTCTTCCGGCGGCATACCCGCCTCCAGCCGTTCGGCCGCCCGCACCAGCGTCCGGCGGATGCGCGGCGACGGCGACTCCTCGGCGAGTGCGCGCAAGCCCGCCTCCAGCGGCAGCTCGGCCGCGATCAGACCGGCCGTCCGTTCGGCGGCCTCGAGGCGATGTTCGGCTTCGGACATGGAGTCACATGGGACGAGCCAGTTCGTGCAAAACAGCGGTCAGCGGTCCGAACAGACCCAGCGCATACAGCGCGACCGCGCCGCCGCCAAGCACCAGCACCAGGGTCGCCGGCAGCACGGTTTTCAACCACGCGGCGCGGAACGTAACCCGCTGCGTGTGAATCACAGCCAGTTGGCGCAGCGTGGCTGCCAGCGCCCCCTGCTTCTCGCCGACGGAGATCATCCAGCGAGCCAGTGGGGGCAGGCTGCGACACTCGGCAAGGCCCGCGGCGAGCGGCTGTCCGGCAGATGCCAGTCCGGCAAGCCGCTCCGCGTCGCGCTTCGTTCCGGCACTGCCGGCGGTCGCGCCGGCCAGATCCAAAGCCTCGGGCAGCGGGACGCCGTTCTCCAACAGCATGGCCAGCAGCTCGAAGAGCGTTGCCAGGTGATGATCGACCAGCAGCCGCCGCACGCCTGGCACCAGCCGCAGGGCCACACCCGCCGGTCCGCTGCGAATCGAGACATAGCGTGCCGAGACGCTCCACCAGAGAATGAAAGCGAGGGCGGCCGCCGGTACGATCCAGCCCCACGCGCGAAGCAGCTCGGCCGACGTGACCAGGATCGTCCACCCCAGGGGCCGCGCTCGTTCGCCATGGCCCAGCAGCGCCAGCGTGGGGATCACCTCGCTCAAAAAGACCGCAAACAGCACCCAGGCGACAACCAGCACGATCGTCGGATAAATCAGCGCAAGCGCGATTCGCTTTCGCACATTGACGAACGTCCGGGCGAACGACGTCAGGGACTCCAGCGCCGCCGGCAGCCGGCCGGAGCGCAGACCAGCCCGCACCACCGCCCGGTACGCGTGCGGCACGCGCTCCCCCTCGGCGTCGAGCGCCTCCGGCAGCGAAAGACCTTGCCGCATGCGTTCAGCCAGCGCGTCGGTCAACCGGCCGAGCCGCCGCTCCGACGTGGCCGAGACCGTTCCGAGGCCCAGTTCCAGCGGCAGTCCCGCGCGGATAAAGCCCGCGACCTCGCGATTGAGGGCGATCAGCTCGTCGGCCGACACGGGCTTGTGGGATGACGTGGACAAGTCGTTGTGCCTCATCGCGAACGTACAGGTGCGTACGCATCAACCTTCCGCCAGCTCCACTGTGACACGTCCCGCCTCGACCGCGGGGTCCGGTACAGCTTCGCCTCGCGACTGCAGCCCCTCAATATGGAACTCGATGGCTTCGCGGATTCTTCGCTCGATCTCGTCCCGGTCCTTTCCCGTGGCGATGCATCCTGGAAGATCAGGCACGAAGGCAGACCAGTTCCGCTCACCCCGCTCGTAGATCACGGTGTAGTCCCTGTTCATTCCTCGTCCTCCAGTTCCGCCTGTCGCAACACGCTCTTGACCGTCTTAGGGTGCACATCGTCGCGCAGACGGCCCGCCACGGTCACAGTGCCTCGCTTGGTGGGATGCCGCAATTGCCGATGACTGCCCCGCGTGCGATCGATGAACCAACCGTCATCGCTCAGCCGCTTGAGCAACTCGCGCACGGTCATCATCGCGTCTCGATACAGCTCCATCCAGAAATGGCATTTCGCCCCGCCGCCGGCGGTCCATCGTAGCCGATCGGCCGCTCGTGTGTTCAGCGAAAACCGAAGACGCGACGAACTTCGGCGGGACTGGTCAGCCCGGCGGCCACGGCCGCGCGGCCGCGGTCGTGTCGCGGAACCATGCCGGCTTGAATCGCCCGCTGTTCGATTCCCGCCGTGTCGCCGGCGCTGACGACGGCGGGCGATTCCAGCTTCCCCGGCACGAGCATCTCTGCCAGCAGCAGCCGGCCGCGGTAGCCTGTGCCGCCGCACTCGTGGCAGCCGACCGGCAGGCGCACGCGGTCGACATCCAACCCCAGCCGGTCTTCGGGCCGTTCGCTGCTCTCGGCGCATGCGCACAGCCGCCGCACCAGCCGCTGGTTGAGCACCGCGAGAAGTCCGCTGCGGAGCTGATACGCCTCCAGTCCCATGTCGAGCAAACGGCCGACCGCTTCCGCTGCGCTGCCGGCGTGAAATGTAGTGAGCACCAGGTGCCCGGTCAGCGATGCGCCGAACACAAGCTCCGCGGTCGGACGGTCGCGGATCTCCCCCACCATGATCACGTCCGGATCCTGCCTGAGCAGCGACTTGAGGCCGGTCTCGTAGTCGAAGCCGGCCGCCGGACGCACCTGCGACTGGGCCGCCCCCTCCACGACCGCTTCGATCGGGTCTTCCAGCGTGACCAGGCTGCGTCGGACGGGCGAACGCTCCGCCAGCTCGCGGAGGGCGGCGTACAAGGTCGTCGTCTTGCCGCTGCCGGCCGGGCCGCTCGCCACGAGCGCTCCGCCGGTTTCCGCCAGCAGCTCCCGCAGACTTCCGAGCGCCTCGTCGGGCAAACCAAGATCATCGAGACGGCGAAAGCTTCCCGAACCCACGAACAGCCGCACCACGGCCTTCTCGCCATACAGCGTGGGAAACGTGCTCACGCGGGTTTCGATCGATGCATCGCCCGTGCGAATGCGGCCTTCCTGAGGCACGTCGGTCTTGTACGTCAGCAGTTCCGCCAGCACCTTCAACCGCGAAACGATGTGAGCGCTCAGCCGCCGCGGAAACGACGCGACCTCATGCAATACGCCATCGATCCTCCAGTGCATCGCCAGGCGATCTTCGGCCGGAATGAGATGCACATCGCTCGCGCCGCTGTCGCGGGCCGAGACGAGCATGACCTCGACAAGCTGCGGCACATATTGCGGATCGCTTTCGTCCAGCCTGGACCGCTGCTGCTCGAAGCGTTCGGAGAGCGTGGGCATCTGCTGTTACCCGCCGTCGGTGTCCGGCATGATGCCAGTCTCTACGGCTCTGCGCAGTGCCTCGGGCGTCGCGTTCCACGTGGTCTGGTAGGTCGCTTCGAGGGGCACAGGCACGTGCACTCCACCGGCAATGAACAGCGGGATGTCCGGCAGTTCCTCACCGACACCCATCGGTTCGAGATATGCGATGAGCTCGCCATCCGGCTGGTTCTCGTAGGAAGCCAGCATGCGATTGCGATCGTCGCTCAGCGGGAAGTCCTCGACGTCGGCGACTTCGTCCCAGATCGCCTTATGGATTCCCTGCGGGTCGCGCCGGGTGGGCGGGAACAGATCGACAACCAGCACCTGCAGGCCGGCCTGCAGAAAGCCGACTGTCTTGTCGAGAAAGTCGCGGAAGGCGGCCCGGCTTTCTTTGTTGCCGGGAGAGACGATCTCGATCACGGCGACCATACGGCCGAGGTGATGCCGGACGACGATCCGGTTGGCGCGGCTGGCGTAAAGCTGCTTCGTGCTGCGGCGCACGACCGCGGTGGTGGGCTTCGCCAGCGTGGCCGTGCCGCCGTTCTGCGAACGGTCCTGCGCCCAACCGCCGCGGCCTTCGATCGCCAGCACGTCCGACTCGAGCGGCCCAGACCGCTGTTCGACCAGGGCCGAGAGGCCCGCCGGCAATACCCCACGGTTCAGCGTGCGGGCGATTTCGATCGACCAGTCCTGGTGAAAATGATGGAACAGCCCCGCAGGCACCGGCGTCCAGTCATGAAGCGGCATGGCTCATCCCCCATGCCGACATTCTATCCGAGATTGCAGCCAGACGGTACGTCTCGATGCACGCTTTGTCACAGTAGAGTAGGGTGCGTCGGGTTGCGGGGAAGATCTTCCGGTGGAAGGCCACACCCGTCGTCACAATTGACTCGGCAGCTCCGGAAGTCCCGACGCACCAGCCCCCGACTTACATCGTACCGAACCGTGGTGCGTCTGACGGCAAAGCCGTTCCGAGCGGCCGCTCACGTCGCAACTGCCAGCCCTCTGGACGCCGATCCCCGCCAGGCGACGCACCCTACGGGGATCTACAGGCACAGCAGGTAGGCCACCAGCGCGGCCTTCTCCTCGTCGGCCAGCTTCAACTGCAACACGAGGTTGAAGAACTCGACTGTGTCGTCCAGCGTCAACAGGCGGCCGTCGTGCAGGTAGGGCGGGGTGTCTTTGATGCCGCGCAGGGTCATCGTCTTCATGGGACCGGCCGCGTGGTCAAAATGGTTATTGACCATCTTCGCCTCGTAGAACCGCTGGACGTTGAGGTTGTGCATGAGCTGGTCGAGGAAGAACGGGGCCGGATGGCATTCGGCGCAGCGGGCCTTGCCGAAGAACAGCTCTTCGCCCCGCTTCTCCAGTTCGCTCGCCTGCGCGTTCAGCCGGCCGAACTCGTCGAGCTTGGGCGCCGGCGGGAAGTCGAACATGATCTGCATTTGCGCCATCGGAGCAACCTCGGTGCCGCGGTCGAGAGCGTTGATGCCCTTCTTGGCCGCCGTCACCTGGTCGCCGTCGAAGTAGGCCGTCCGCTGCTCGAACTCGGTGAAGTCCTCGACCGACCGCAGCGCCCGCTTCGAGCCGTGAATCTGCTGGTTGAACATGCCCCGCAGGCTGGGCGTGTCGATGCGGAACCGCAGCGCCTGCGGCCGCGTGTCCGGATTCAGGTGGAAGCTGGCGTTGGTGTTGCCGTTGACGTGGCAGTCGAGGCACGTCACGCCCGTGCTGGGTTCTTTCGACTTGCGATCCTCGGTGGCGTTGAACTGCTGCTGCGGGAACGGCGTGAGCAGCAGCCGCATGCCTTCGAGCTGCACCGGGGTGAGTTTCCCCTCCAGCAGCTCATGGAAGTTGCGGATTGAAAGCACCTGGCCCTGCGACACGTCGCCCAGATCCGGACGGTTGGTGAGAAAGATCGGCGGCGGAAACTCCGGCAGCAGGTGGTCCGGCAGGTCGAACGCCACGTCGAAGCGTTCCAGATCCCGCTGCTCGGCCTTCTTGATGGCTTCGATCTGCTTCGGATTGAACACCATGCCGCCGGCCTTGTGCCGGGCGTGCGGCAGCGGGCGGAAGCCCATCGGCCACGCGTCTTGCTCTTTGACGTCTGCGGGCGACATCGAGGCGAGCTTCTGCCAGGTGACGCCCTCCGGCAGTTTCACGCGCACGCCCCGCTGGACCTGCTTGCGCTCGGCGGACATCCACACGTCGGAGGGGTTGTCGCCCAGGTCGTAGCGTTCTTCCAGCAGCTTCTTCTGCTGCGCCACGACGTCGTCTTTGCCGGCCGATTCCTTCTCGAAGACGGTGTCGAAGTCCGGCACGACGACGGGCAGGTAACTCTGGTCCGCGTCCACTTCTTCCGGCAGGCCGTCGTTCGGCTTTGGCCGATCCTGCGGCCGCTCCTGGTCCTGGGCGTTCAGCAGACGAAAGGTGATGGCTCCGCTGACGAGCAGAGCGAGCAACACGCATCCGGAGACGCGAACAGAGGCGTTGGACATGGATTCTCTCCTTCGGCCACGGTTTCGCCGCGGGGTGGAGTCGCGAGGTTGACCGCCGCAGTAGCCCGACGCGCAAGCGAGGAGCGGGATACGTGAACGGCGAACCTCGAAGTCCCGAAGCTCCCTTGCTGGCGCGTCGGGCTTCATTTATCGGGCGGCATCGTCCGGGCGCGAATCAGCAGGTGCCCGATCGTCTGCTGGGGAAATCCACGACTCGTCCCAGGCGAGGGGCGGCTCGTCGGACGCAACCGCCGCCAGTGCTTCGTCGATCTGCCCGGCGTCCGCGAAGCCGATGATCGCACTGCTGACCGAAGGGTGGCTCAACGCAAACCGGATCGCCTGGCGGGCCAGCGGGCGGTCCGGGCCGAGCACTGCCTGCACGCGTGCGGCCCGCCGCCGGTCGCGCTCGTACAGATCGAGCGGAAAGAACGGCGTCTTGAGCGTGTGTGGGCTGGGCGGACGATCCGCCAGCGCGCCACCGGCCAGCACTCGGATCGCCAGCACGCCCATCTGCGCGGAAGCACACGCGGCGATGATGTTGCCGTAATTCGTTTCGGCAAAGTCGTCGCCCGTCGGCCGTCCGGCGCTGGGGTTCAGCAGGTGGTAGGGGACCTGCATGACGGCGAACCTGCCGGAGCGAACGACCTCTTCGAGGGCCGCCGGCTGGCCGATGGCGGTCAGACCCAGATGTTCGACCAGACCTTGTGCGCGCAGTTCCTCAAACGCCTCAGCGACTCCATGAAGTCCCAACACGTCCGCCGGCGTGACGGAGGTCGGCTCATCTCCGCGCTGCCTGGTGACGGAGTTGTGCAACTGCAGCAGCGTCACGCGAGACAGCCGCAGACGTTCGAGACTTCCCTCGAACGAGCGCCGCACCGCGCTGCGGATGTCGCACAGCTCGTCGGGCCCGAGCCGCACCTTCGTCGCGACGTGCACGCGCAATGCGACGTTCAACTCCTCGAGGGCACGCCCGAGACTCCGCTCCGACTGGCCCGCCGCGTAGGTGGCCGCGGTATCGAACCAGTTGATGCCGCATTCGACGGCGGCGTGCACCACGCTTCGCTGACGGTCGGCGTCGTCCCCCACCATCAGCGTGGACACCGGCCCCGCGCCAAAGGCGATCGCCGAAATCTCAATGCCGGTCTTGCCGAGCGGACGGTATTGCATCGGTCACACCCGATTGACGTCCGCACGTTGCTGTCACCATTCACTCCACGACGAACACGACCGGCTCCTCTTGCGTGGGCTTGACGGTCACGCTTAAACCGGAGGACTCGGGGACGGCGAAGCGTGGGTTGACTTTGGACTTCGCTTCGGCGGCCGCCATCGCCTCCAGGGCCTCGGGGGACGTGTCCGTGGGAGCCTCCCCCCCCGCGACGATGGCGACCCGGGCCTCTCCCACAGGAACTTCCGCGGTGAATTTTCCGGCGTCGTCCGTCTGCGCAACGGCCGAGGGGCCCGTGGCGGGGTAGAACACGACCGTGACGTCGCCCACCGGTTCGCCATTCATCCGTTTCACTTCCCCGGTCAACGACGCCGTCTCCGGCGCTTCCTCGCCGCCACACCCCGCCACAAACACCGCGAGCGGCAGCAGGAAGATCAACCTCAGCAGTCGGTGCATGTTACCCAATCCTGAAGCGGGTTTCCGGCCCTTTCGACTTTTCGACCTATCGGATCATTCGATCGTCGCAATCTCCCCACCGTCCAGCGTCGCCACGTTG
>JAHWKJ010000491.1 GCA_019347905.1 Planctomycetota bacterium | reverse complement strand
AGGGTGACAAGGTGACAAGGTGAGGGGGTGACAAGGTGACGCTGCCGCCACGCTCGATGCTCCACCCATACTCCCGCCACCGGTCATCTCCATCACCCCGTCACCCCGTCACAGAGTTGACCCCCGCCCCCATCATGGTAGTATGGATTCCGTCGCTTGCCGTCGGGAACGCCCGGCGGACGCGACGTGTGAGAATCAGGGATCTCCGGGCACTGACGTCCGGAGCGACGGTGCGCAGCGTTTCGGTTTCGCCCGATCCTGCGCCGACTTACGACGTACTTCAGGTGCGGTTGGAAAGAGCACGATGGTTAACGGTTTCGACATGACGATTCCAGTGCTCGTGCAGCTCCTTGTGGGCGGGCTGTGCGTCCTTGCGGTGTGCGTGCTCTGGCAGAGGCCGAAAATGGCCGTCTGCCGGTCGCGCCCGGCCCTGGGGAATGTCCTGTCTGGCATCGACGAGACCCGTGTCGGGGGCCTTGTGCTCCGCGGGCGGGCGTCGTGGGCGGTCCCGCCCCTGGCGGTTCCGCCCCCGCTGCGCGCAGGGTCCGCCGCCGGCAGCCATCGTCAGCGCAGGGACTCGCTGTCGCGCTTTCTGACTTGAGCGATGTCGGCCCGGTCGGGCCGGCCTCTCGCCGTCGTTTCCGTCGCTTTACCGGACGCCGTGCCTTCGGCTTCGGCCGGCGTGGGGCCGCTTCAGGCCCGCGGGCGTTCCCTGCTCGGACGGGTACGAGCGAGGGCACGGCGGGATGGAAGCGATTTACGCGCTGGTGGGCATTTTGCTTGGGGCCGCGGCCGGCTACTTCTTTGACCGGCTGCGCCGCGGCGAAGCCTACAAGACGCGCGACGACATCATCCGCCAGGCCGAGCGCGACGCCGAGCAGGTCCGCAAAGGGCAGCAGCTCGCCGCCAAGGAAGAGCTCCTCAAACGCCGCGAAGAGCTGGAGCGCGAGGTCAACGAGACCCGCGACGAGCTTCGCGCCCAGGAGAAGCGACTCGACAAACGCGAGACGCTGCTCGACGAGCAGCACCAGGACTTCCTCAAGCGCGAGCGGATGGTCGAAGACGCCCAGCACAAGCTGGCCGAACGTGCCAAAGCCATGGAAAGCCGCGAGGCCGAGCTGGAACGCACGCTCCGCGAAGAGCAGGAGCAGCTCTACAAGATCAGCGGGCTGAGCCAGGACGCCGCCACCGAACGGCTGCTCGAGCGGCTCCGGCAGGAGCTGAAAAACGAGACCGGCGCGCTGCTCCTCGAACACCAGAGCCGTCTCAAGGAAGAATGCGACCGCCGCGCCCGCGAGATCATCGGCATGGCCGTGCAGCGGTACGCCGCCGCCCACACGTCGGAAACCACCGTCTCGACTGTCGACATCCCCAGCGACGAGATGAAAGGCCGCATCATCGGCCGCGAAGGGCGGAACATCCGCGCCTTCGAGAAGGCGACCGGCGTCGACGTGATCGTCGACGACACGCCCGGCGTGGTGGTTGTCTCAGCCTTCGACAACGTCCGCCGCGAAACCGCCAAGCTCTCGCTCGAAAAGCTCATCCAGGACGGCCGCATCCATCCCAGCCGCATCGAAGAAATCGTCGCGGAAACGCAGAAGGAGATGGACGCCCACATCCGGCAGCTCGGGCAGGAAGCGGCGCAGGAAGCGGGCATCGCCGGCCTGCACGAGAAGATCCTCGATCTGATGGGCCGGCTGGCTTTCCGCGTCAGTTACAGCCAGAACGTGCGGCGGCACTCGATCGAAGTCGCTTATCTCACGGGGCTGATGGCCGAGCAGCTCGGTCTCAACGCGGATCTGGCCCGCCGCTGCGGCTTCCTGCACGACATCGGCAAGGCCGCCGATCACGAGATGGAGGGCGGCCATCCGGCTGTCGGGGCGGAGCTGCTCAAGCGCTACGGCGAGCGACCGGAAGTGGTGCACGCCGCGGCCGGGCATCACGACGACATCCGGCCCGAGTACATCTATACGGTGCTGGTGGCGGCCGCCGACGCGATTTCCGCGGCCCGCCCCGGCGCGCGCCGCGAGACGCTGGAGAAATACGTCCGCCGGCTGGAGGAACTGGAGGCGCTGGCCAACGGCTTTCCGGGCGTCGAGCAGACGTACGCCGTACAGGCGGGACGTGAGATTCGCGTAATCGTCGACTCGCGCGCGGTCAACGACCGCGAGGCCGCCGCCATGGCCCGCGACATCGCCAAATCGATCGAGCAGTCGCTGACGTATCCCGGCGAGATCAAAGTCTCGGTGCTGCGGGAGACGCGCTCGGTCGAGTACGCGAGATGACCGTTTAGCCGCGTCCCGCTGGGACGCGGCTAAACCGATGTCACAACATCATTCATCATTGCGCACTGGACACATCCGGCCGCAGCTTCTTTGCCTCGCGCAGGTACACGTGCGTCATCTCGCGCTGCGTGCGCTCGGTGTTGACGTGGAGCAGCACGCGGATGCACCGCGGCATGCTGCCGGGCACGGGGATTTCGCAACTGCACAATAGCGGCACCTGGTTCATGCCCAGCCGGCGGGCGGCCTCGGCCGGAAAGGTCGACGACAGGTCGCTCGTTGTCGTGAAGATCGCCGAGACGATGTCGTCGAATTCTGCGATGCCGTTGGCGCGCAGGATCTCTTCCAGCAGCTCGCGGGTGGCGGCGAGGATCTGCTCGGGCTGGTCGGCGTCGACGGTCGTCGCGCCGCGGATACCACGCACGCTCATCGGGGGGGGAGGAGGGGTCAAAGGTCGAAAAGGTCGAAGAGTCGAAAGGGCCGGATCGGGGACGCCGTCCGATCAGTTCAACCGGCTCGTTCCGCCATTCTGCGGCGGCGGGGCGTTCGTTGCAACGCGGACGGCCCTGCCCTAGTGTGAAGCGCAAGCGACCACCTCTGACCCTTTCGACCTGCGACCCTTTTCGACCTTTGGACCCACTCACTGGAGACTCGTTCCATGTGCAAGCACGCGCTCACCGTGGCGTCGGCCTTCGCGATTCTCGTCGCCGCGCTGCCGGCCGAGGACAAACCCGAGGATCCGAGCAAGCGGGCGGCAATTACCCAACAGGAGGCCGGTCCCGATTACGCCATCCAGGGAGAATACGAAGGCGAGCACCAGACCGACGAAGGCAAGAAGCGCATCGGCGTGCAGGTCGTTGCGCTCGGAGAAGGAAAATTCCACGCCGTCGCGTATCCCGGTGGTCTGCCCGGCGCCGGCTTTAGCGGGGATGAAAAGATCGAAGCCGACGGGACGCTCGCCGATGGCAAAGCCGTCTTCGAGACCGACAAGGGCCGCGGCGTCGTCGCCGACGGAAAGCTGTCAATTCAGAACCTTGACGGCGATGCGCTCGGCACGCTCGAAAAAACTGTCCGCAAGAGTCCCACGCTGGGCAAGAAACCGCCCAAAGATGCGGTCGTGCTGTTCGACGGCTCCTCAGCGGAGAACTTCCAGGGCGGCAAGCTGACCGAGGACGGCCTCCTCCAGCCGGGCGCCACCAGCAAGCAGAAGTTCCAGGACTTCACGCTGCACGTCGAGTTTCTGCTGTCGTTCATGCCGCAAGCGCAGGGGCAGGCGCGCTCCAACAGCGGCGTCTACATGCAGGGCCGCTACGAGGTGCAGATCCTCGATTCGTTCGGCCTCGAAGGCAAGCACAACGAGTGCGGCGGGATCTACAGCGTGAAAGACCCGGACGTCAACATGTGCCTGCCGCCGCTCCAGTGGCAGACCTACGACATCGACTTCACCGCGGCCCGCTACGACGAGAGCGGCAAGAAGCTGAAGAACGCCCGCATGACCGTGAAGCACAACGGCGTGGTGATTCATCACGACGTCGAGGTGCCCAAGGCGACCACGGCCGCCCCCGTGCAGGAAGGCCCGGAGCCGGGGCCGATCTACATCCAGGACCACGGCAACCCGCTGCGGTTCCGCAACATCTGGCTGCTGCCGCGGACGGACGCGGCCGCGGAGTGACGAATCTCTCGACGCAGAAGCCCACGGGTTGCAACCCGTGGGCTTTTCTTGGTGTCACTCAGGCGGAGGCTCTTCGCCGCCGGCTGCGAGCGACGGCGTTTCGCCCTGCGAGCGGACTTTGCTGATGATCGCGGCACTCGCGAGGAGCGTCCCGCCCACGACGATGATCACGAACAGGGGCGGGAAACGATACCAGAATGGCACCGACAACTTGTCGGCCGACGTGCCCAGAAGTTGAGCGGCCTGGTCGGCGGTGATGACATCGGCTGCGTCCCCGGCGTAGATGCACCACTGGCCGTTCCACGTCCACACGTCCAGCCAGAACACGCCGAAGCGGTCGTGAAGGTAGCCCACGCGCGGATCGGTGATGCCGGCGTTCTGTTCGAGCGCGGCCTCCATGTCCGGCGGCAGCGCCCCCACGTCCTTCACCGTGTTGCCGGTCTGGATGAACACGATTCCCCGCCGCGCCTCGGCCGTCGAGGGCGTCAGGAGGTACAGGCCCGCAGCGAGAATCGGAACCGCCCGCAGCAGCATCCGCATCGAGGTGTCTCCGTCTGACGGTGTGAGATCTCGGCCGAACGGCCGCCGGGACATGACGCGGGCGACATTATGCCGTCTGCCGCAGTGGAACAGCAAACATATTCTTCAGGATTTTGTGCGAGTTTCGTCCGGAAGCCCATCGGTTGCAACCCGTGGGCTTTCGCGCGAGCGGTCGTCGCGAAACCAGCCCCAGAACACCGCCATCGCCGCCAGCACGATGCCCGCCGGCACCAGGAAGAACGGACCATAACCCGCGTGCTCCGGAT
>JAHWKJ010000042.1 GCA_019347905.1 Planctomycetota bacterium | reverse complement strand
GGCCGCCGCGTGATCCTCGAACCGCGCGATGAATGGCCGCCCGAGTTCCTGCGCTGTCTGGGGGCCTGGAAGCATGACATCGAGCGGCCTCCATCTCTGCCCCTGTCCGACTCGAAGGACCCCTTCGAATGACGCTTCGGTACATGCTCGACACCGACAGCGTCAGTTTTGCTCTCCGCGGACACGGCCGCGTCGGCGCGCGAATTGCGCAGCAGCGCCCGTCAGAACTGTGTGTGAGCGCGGTCACAGTGGCCGAACTTCGGTATGGTGCCGACCGGCGCGCGTCGCGCAAGCTCCACCGCCTGATCGACATCTTCACGGCAAGCATTCAGCCGGTGCAGTTCGATGACGCAGCCGCACGTGAATATGGTCGCCTTGCAAGCAGATTGGCGCGGCGCGGCACCCCGATTGGTGCTTTCGACACCCTGATCGCCGCCCACGCCGTCGCTCTGAATCTCGTTCTGGTGACCGGGAACGTGAAACACTTCGCGCACGTTCGTGGCCTGCGCGTGGAGAACTGGACTTAGCCACCCGTTGGAGAGCCGCCCTACAGTTCGAACAGCGACTGCGTCTTCACGACCGCGCTGCACTCGGGGAACGTGTGGAAGGCGTGAACGAGCAAACTGCCGGCGGCAGGCTCCACCCGGATCAGGCTCAACGGCCCGGGGGCGAGGCGATTCACCGTGGGGAACCGGTGCGCCAAGTCGGCCGTGCGGCAATCGACCAGCAGCTCTTCGTGCAGGTTGAGGAACACCTCCGGGTCGAGCTGCTCGAGCTGAAACGACGCCTGGTAGACGAGGCCGCTCTCGAAGCGGTGCGACGTGTCGCGGCAGCCACGCAGCGGCTTGTCCACCAGCCGGCGGTTCTGCGGCAGCGGATTGCCGCGGGCGGCGGTGACTTCCGTCACCCAGTGGCCGCGGCTCTTGAACGACACCGTATGCCCGGTGCGGCAGATGCGGACGACCGCCGACCACGCGTCGTGCCAGATTTCGCCGGCGGCGAAAGTGTCAAACAGCTCCGGATGCACCGAGCGGTCGTAGAGATGGAACACGAGCTCGGAGACGTCCGAACGCGCCAGATCGACGTTCATATCTGCCATCTGAGCGGCACCCGCGGAGCCGATGCAAGCATCCGCTCCGGATAAGTTCGAGGTCTGGGTGGCAAGCCTTTCGGCTCCACAACCACGCCATTATACGGCTCGTCCAAGACCGCGCGGAAGCTGTGGGACGACCATTTCGACAGCTTTGTCGAATGCGGAAAAAGAGGCCTCGCGGCGCTTGCAAACCCTCGCCGGATTTGCTCGCCTTGCACGACGGCGGCTGCGACTGAGGCTTTGCCCAAAAGGGGGACTGCCGTGATGCTGCTGGGAGTCGTCAGCGATACGCACGGGCACGTCGAGAACACCCGCCGCGCGGTCCGCGTGCTGGAACAACTCGCGCCCGACGTTGTGATTCACTGTGGCGACATCGGCTCCGCGGCCATTGTGCCGTTGTTTGCGGCGTGGCCGACGCATTTCGTGTTGGGCAACGTGGACGACGACGCGGAAGGCTACCGCCTGCTCGTCGAAGGGTCTGGCCAGACTTTTCACGGTCGGTTCGGTGCGCTGGAAGCGGCGGGCCGCCGCATCGCGTTCCTGCACGGCGACGACCAGCGCCGGCTGACCGAGACGATCGCGGGCGAGGAATACGACCTCGTGTGCCACGGCCACACGCACCGGGCGGAGCAGCGTGTGGTGGGGAAGACGCTGGTGCTGAATCCGGGCGCTCTGTACCGGGCGAATCCGCACTCACTGGCGACGGTCGATGTCGCGACGATGGAGGCGATGCACATCCCGCTGTGAAGCCCACCGGTTGCAACCGGTGGGCTTGGCGTGCATCGGGAAAACCCCCGCCCACGGATGGGGAGGCGGTAGCTTGCGGGCCGCGCGCACGCGGCCGTACCATCGGTGCAGGAATCAAGGCCGGCTGATCCGTCCAACCGCTCTCTGTCCGGGATGGCGCCCATGCACGATCGCAGCCTCGTCGAACAGGCTCTCGGCGGCGACCGGGCGGCCTTTACCGAAGTCGTGCGGCGGCATCAGGGGGCGGTGTTCGGCTATCTGCGGGCGCGGCTGTTTCAGCCCGACGACGCCGAGGACCTCACTCAGGAGGTCTTCCTGCGGTTTTACGCCGGCCGCGACCGCTTCAATCCCTCGAACCGCGTGCGGCCGTGGCTGTTGGGGATCGCGCGAAACGTGCTCAGCGAGTACGTCCGGGCGGCGAAGCGCCGCAAGGAAAGCGCGTGGACCGAGCTGTGCCTGGAACTGGACGATCTGGCACAGTCGGACGGCCATGGCGGCGACGACGAGACCTTCGACGACGCGGCCCGACTGCTGCCCGATTGCCTCGACACCCTCGGCCCCAGCGCCCGTGAAGCGGTGCGGCTGAAGTACACGGGCAATTGGCGGCTCGCGCGAATTGGCGAGAAGCTGCGGCGCAGCGAGGGTGCCGTGAAGCTTCTGGTGTTCCGCGCCCGCGAGGCACTGCGTCACTGCCTGAACGACAAGCTGGGCCGCTGCACGGACAAGCCGCGATGACCGATCAGGAACTGCTCCAGCTCGTGCTGGAAAAGCCTGCGGCCGAGCTGTCGCCCGAGGAGCTCGCGCAGTTGCTGGACCGGGTGCGGCAGTCGCCGCATTTCCGCTGCGAGCTGGCCGCTCACCTGGAGCTGGAAAACCTCCTGGCGGCGGCGCTGGGCGAAGTGCACGTTTCGGTCGATCGCATTCTCGAAAGTCCCGCGGCGAGCCATTCGCAAGCGCGGCGCAGCAGTCCGTGGCCAAAGCGTCTGGGCGTCGCGGCCGCCGTCTTGATCGTGGGTGTGGCTGTCTGGCTGTGGCTTAGCGGCGCGAATGAGCCGGCGGAGCCACCCTCCCTCCCCGACAGGCTTGCCTCTTCGCGTCAGAAGCGACCCCCGGGCGGGAAGAACGCGGCTCAAGGTGTGCGGAAGCCCGGAGCGGCTCGGATCGCTGACGCTGGCGATCCCTCGACGGCCGCGCAAAAGCCCGACGAATCCGGCACGCCCCTGCAGCCGGCGGCGGAACCTCCGCCCGCGAAACCGCATGCGGGCGAACCTTGGGCGGCGGCCTTTGATCCCGCGCTGGCCATTCGACCGGTTGACGAGGCGGCATTTATGCTGCCTGCTTCCCTGTCTCCGCCGTCGCCCAGGGGCGGCAGAGGTGGTGGCGGAGGACTGCCGAAAACCGGACTGGCCCGCTGGCTGGAGCCGGTGCCGGGGCAGCCGCAGCGCATGGAGGACAAGCGCGCCGGCGATGCCGTCTTTACCGAGATCGACGGCATCCACCGGCTGAAGCCGCCGCTGAAGGAAGGCGGAGTGCTGCGGCTGGGTCTGTTCCAGGTCAAGTCGTTCCGTATGCACTTCTGGAACGGGCAGAGCGGGGTCACGCTGGCGTTCTACGAACGCTCGCGGCCGCAGATGTGGGGCGCGTTTCGGGCCGAGCGCGACGCCGGTCAGCCGCTCCCAAAGAAAACCACGCTGGCCACCACCGACAGCGCCCGCCACGAGCGCACCGGCTTGGGCCTGTTCGAGCTGCGCTGGCAGAAGGGTTTGCTGGTGATGAGTCGCGGCGCCGTGCGGCTGCTGGCCGTGCCGCTGTCCAGCCCGCCCGATGAAATCCTCTTCGAGGGCCGCGCGTGGGTGACGGCCATCGACATGTATCGCGGCGAAGCGTTTCCGCCCGAGCCGGCCGATGGTCGGCGGGTGCTGCTCGCTGGCGACCGGGCGTGCGACCTGCCGTGGTACGCGGTGCTGCCGTCAGGAGCGGAGCGGCTCATGCAGCGGGTCTCGGGTCTTCCCCGCGATGCCGCATCGTGGACGATGCCGCTGGCGAAATCGGTCGCACTGAGCGGAGCCGCCGACGGGCCGGTGGGGCTGACTTCGATGTTGGCCGAAGGCGAGCCGGCGGAGGCGTTCACGTTCCTGCCGGCCGGCCTCGGTGAGATTCACCTGTGCGTGGAAGATGTCGCGCCGGGCACGGGGGTATTTCTCGGCGATGAGTACGGCAAACCGCTGCACCGCATTGCGTTTTACCGCGACCGCCGTAGCGGACAGACCGTGTTCGGCGATGCGCGCCCGGAGGAGCGCCGCCACGAGGTCGACGTAGACCCGGCCGCGGCTCCGCCGCCGTACGCCGGTTCGCGGCAATGGCTGCGGCTGGTCGTGGGGTTCTCGACGGTGAAGCTGTGGACGAGTGCCGACGGCATGCACTGGGGCCGGGCCTTTCCGGCCCCCATTCGGCCGGGAATCGAGGGCTGCCGTACCATCGGCTTGTATGCGCTGGCGGGCCCCGAAGAGCGGCGGATTAAGCTGGTGCACCTGGAGTTTCGCGAATTCTCCGCCGTGAAGGGACTGGTCGCCGCCGGTCAGGAAGCCGGCCATCCGACGCTGGAGGGCGCTCCGCCGGCGGACTACTCGCTGTGGTTGTCGCATACGATGTCCAGTTGTCCGCCCGACGTCGATCTCGATGCGTGGTGGCGCGCGGCGGCCGTGCACACACTTCACGCGGGCGCTACGGCGGCACTCAAGGAAGATCTGCTGGGACGGCTGCTGGATGAAGCTCTGGCCGGGTTCAATCGCGAAGCCGACGCAGCCGCCGATGTGCGACTGTTGAATGAAGCTGCCCTGTTGCTGGACCTGTGGGAGCCACCAAAGGCGGCGGCGTTTGCAGAAAGGTTCGAGGCGCTCGCGCTCCACTGGAAGCACGAAGGCCGGCCGGCACCGTTCGCGGTCGCGGGCGAAGTGCTGGCCACCGCGCCGGTGTGGTCGCAAGGGCCGTTGCCGGTCGCACGCCCGGAGTTCGTCCGCGGCGGAGTGTTCGAGGCGGTTTACCGCGGCCAATGGGACGAGGCGACGGCGCTTGCCCGACGCTTCCGCTTTTACCTCTGGCCCGATCATCCGCGGCCGAACTGGCAGGCCCCCGAGAAGCAGATGCTCGCGCTTCTCGACTGGGCGGAGGCGACTGCGGCGCAGCACCGGCCGGCCGCTATAGCCGACGAGCACCGTCCCGTGCTCGACCGCCGCCAGCAGCACCCGCTGATCTCGCAGCTTTCGAAGGAAGGCTACAACGTGATGGCCGAGTTCGAGGCGGCGCTGCGCGGCGAGGCGTGGGAAGACGCCTGCCGCATCATCGCCAGCGCCGCCACCGCCGGCTCAGTTCCCCCCCTGACCGCGAACTCTCCCCCCCTTACTAAGGGGGGGCCAGGGGGGGTCGGCCTCCTGCCCGACAGTCGCGATCCCAGCTTACTCGTCTCACTGCCGCGGGCCGTCGCACTGGCCATGCGCGATCATCCGCCGCTCCGCGAAGCGATGCAGGCGACGTTCGGCGATCTTGGACTCGTGCGGGTGCGCGAAGCCATCGCCGCGGCCGATGCGGCCACGCTCCAGGCCGCCACCGTGCAGTATTTCGGCACGGCCGCGGCCGCCGAGGCCCACCGCTGGCTGGGCGACCGCGCGCTGGCGGCCGGTCGGTTCGGCGAGGCCGTCGAACATTACGGCGACGCGCTGCGCAGCGCCGACGGCACGCTGACGAACGATCTCGAGGCCCGGGGTCGACTGGCGGCCGCGCTCATGGGTCGCGACGCGGGGGAGCCTGTCAAGACGCCCGTCGAACTGGGCGAGCAGGTGCTCTCTCCCGCTGAATTCGAGCAACTCGTTTCGAGCTTGCACTCTTCGCGAGCGGGTGTCACACCCGCGCTCTCCGAGGCGGACGCGTCCGCGGTTCCGCCACCGGCGGCCTACGTCGCGCACGTGCGATCGCGGTTCGACGGGGACGTGGGGAAGAATCCCGGCCGGCACGGAAATCACGAGATCGACTGGGCCGCCCAGCAACTCGGGCTGGCGATGGACGGCGACCGCTTCTACGTGAGCAATCGCTTCCAGGTTGCCTGCTACGATGTGGCCAGCGGTCAGCCGCGCTGGCGGACCGGCCTGGGCGGCGAAGCGGGCGAAGCGCATTTCTGGCCGCTCGTCTCCATGCGGCCGCTTCCTTTGGGCAACAAGCTCATCGTCCGCCGTTTCACTGAGAAAACGATCGAATTGGCCGCACTCGACCGCGAGAACGGCAACGTCTTGTGGAGACACCAGCCGGACCCGTTCGTCGCCTGCGATCCGCAGTTCGTCCGCAATCAACTGGTGGCGATCGTCGCCCAGGCCGTCGAGAACGGCGTCCTGGAGCTGAGCTACGCGGCGTTCCATCCCGAGACGGGCACACCGCTGTCGCGGCATCTGCTCGTGCGGCTTGTCGACAACCCGCAGTACCGGCCGGCCATTCGCGCGACGAGTGCCGATGGCCGCATCGTCGCGGCCGGCGCAGGCGTCGTGTTTTGCTTCGACGCTTTCGGCCGCATGGAATGGCTGCACCGTTCTCCGTGGCTGCCGCGCGAGTTCGACGAACAGCACGACCGTCTGCACGCGGTCGACCCGCCGGCGATCGACGCGGGGCGCGTGTATGTGGCGCAGCCTGGCACGCGGGCGGTTACCTGTCTGGAGCTGGAAACGGGACGAGTCCTGTGGAGTTGGCCGACCGCCGACGTTCGCCGGCTGGTGGGCGTCGCGGGTGAGCGAGTGGTCTTCGCCACCGACCGGTCCCTGGAAGCCGTCGCCGCGACCGATGGCTCCTTCGCCTGGTCGCGGCCGCTGCCCGAGCGATTGCACGCGCAGCTTGCGGGCGAGGAACGGCTTGTCGTCACCCGTCAATGGACGTTCGGCGACAAGGCGCACGCGGCACTGATGTGGCTCGATCCGGCCGACGGGCGCGAGCTGTCCACGGAACTCGTGGGCGAACCGGCCGAGAAGACGATTCTGTTGGGGCCGCTGTTCGCAGCGGGAGCAAAGCTGTGGGCGTTTCGCGGCACCGACTGGAAGGATCCCACGCGTCAGCTCCTGGAACTGATCCCCGACGCCGCGCGGAGTGCGCCCGGCCCGGTGTCGCCCGCGGACCCGGCTGCCTGGCTGCCGTCCGTGGACGACAAGACGCGCGTGCACGCCGCCGCCTTATTGCCTGGCTGGACGCCGCTCTCCGACCAACAATTCGCAGACGGGTTCCGTGGGGCCGAGCGACTGCCCGAGTTCCGCGGCCGAGCGCACGTGCTGCGGACCAAAGCCGCCCCGGAACGGCCGATGCGCCTCTACCGCGAATTCGCCATCCCGGCCGAAGGGGATGCACGGCTGGAACTGGATGTCGGCCACGACGCCGGCGCGGCGTGGCAGCTTGTTGTGGAGGCCGACGGCAAGCCGCTCCACACCGAAACGATCGACGACTCGACTGCTCCGAACGGCTGGAAGACGGTCGTCGTCGACCTCAAGCCCCACGCCGGCCAACGCATTCGTCTGACGATCTCGCAGGTCGCGCCGGATGACAAGCTGCGTGGCGATGCGTATTGGGCACGGGCCGAGCTGAAGCCGCCCCCGGCACCTTAGCACAAGCGACCCGCTTGTGTCGGTCGCATCACCGCTACGCACGCACCACGCTGCCGCTCCCATCACCACAGCGATATGATCGAAGTCGTGCAGTGACATTCGCGCCACATGGATCGGCGCACAGCATCACACATCGAGCCGGGCCACGTGAGCTCCGACGCCCATCCACCAGCCCTCCAGCGTTACCTCATCGGCTTCACGCTGTTCGCCCTGCTCATCGCAGCGGTGATCGCGGGTGTGTTCCTGCAGCCGGGACCGCTTCGTTTCGCAGGCGACGATACCGCCATTCCCTCCGACCAGGCCCGTGCCCTGCTGGAACGTCTGCACGTCGGCACCGCGCTGCTGGAGAACGGCCGGTATCTCGACTGTCAGGCGGCGTTTGTGGAACTCTCTCGAGCTCTGCCGCGCGAACCGCTTGGACCATTGAATCTGGCCATCGCACGGCTGCTGGCCGCCGAAACCGCGGAGGCCGAAGCGCGGGCGAAACTCCTCTCCGGAGCCGCCGAGGCGCTGGAGATGCTCTCGCCACGACTGGGAGCGAGCGCCGTCGCGCACCGGTTGCGCGCCCGGCTGCACGAGCTCAGCGGCAATGACGCGGCGGCCTATGACGAGTTGGCAAATGCCTTCAGGCTCGAACCCGACGACCCGCGGCTGGCATTCCAGGTCTATCAGTTTGGAGAAAGGCTCAGCGATGAAACGACCGCTGCAGCAATGGAGGCCTTAGGTAGGGCCTACGATCTTTCGCCCGAGAACCTGCATGTGCTTGCGGCCTGGCTGGCGGAACTGGCGGAAGCCGAAGACCCGCGGTTCGTCGCCGTCCTCGCCGCATCGAAGAAGACGCTCGCTCCCTTCGCGTCGCTGTACGACCGGCTGAACTTCGCCTTTGAACAAAGCCTCGACGAAGCTCGCACGCACGCCGAGAACGGCCGCTGGCGGCAGGCGTGGCTGCTGGTCAAGCGGCTGACGATCCTGCTGCACAGCGACGTGGCCTGGGGTCTCGACGGCCGCCGCATCGATCCGCACCTGCTGGAGTACGCGGCTCTGGATTTCGGCCCCGCCTTCGCCGAACGCGCGGGGCCGCTTCGCCCGGAGCCGCCCGAGCCAGTCGCCGTACGCTTTGTCCGCGCGCCCGAAGCGGCGCAGCCGCCGGCGCTGCCGGTGCCCGAGCAGCCCCTTCCTGAAGATGCGACGAGCGGCGTTGCCATCGCCGATTTCGATCTCGACGGGCGGCTCGACATCATTGTCGGCGTGGGAAACCGCATTGAAGTCTACGGCCGCCCGCCCGAGGCAGCCGGCGGCTGGACGTCGCTCGCGTCTCTCGAACTGCCCCGCGCTGTCGCAGGAGTGCTCGCATACGACCTGGATCGCGACGACACAGAGAACGCGGCGCGGCAGGCCTTCGACGTCGTCAGCACCAACGAAGGCGCCGCAGCCGCCGGGACCGACTGCGTCGATGCCGATGTCGACCTCATCGCCTGGGGGCCGGGCGGCGTGTTTATCCTGCGGAACCAGTTGAACGCGGAAACGGGCGAGCGCACGCTGGAGCCGGTCGCTCAGGACGAGGCCTTCGATGCGCTGCGGGACGTGCTCGGCTGTTGTGCCGCCGATATCGATCACGACGGCGACCTCGATCTTGTGGTCTCGACGGCGGAAGCCATCTCCGTCTGGTCCAATCGCGACGACTTCACGTTCGAGGAGATTACGAATCGCTCGGCGCTGCCGCCCGCCGGGCTGGGCACCCGCGTGCTGTTGCCGATCGACTGGGACCGCACCGTGTCGCTGGACGTGATCGTCGGCGGCACCTCGGCGGGCATTCTCGAAAACATCCTGCACGGTCGGCTGCGATGGCGCGAGTTCGGCGACGAATTCGCGGCGCTCGCCGGCGCGAAGTCGCTAAAGCCGATCGACGCCGACGCCAACGTCTCGTGGGACTTCGTGGCCGGCGGAACGAACGGCATCCGCTATGTGTCCACGCGCACGCCGGTGCCGGGGGTGGTCCGAGTCGAGGAGTCGCTGGTGATCGATCCCCAGCCGGTCGACGGACTGGCGACGTGGGATTTCGACAACGACGGGCGGCTCGATCTCGTCGCGTGGGGCGCCGAGCGTATCGACATCTACCGCGCCACCCCCCGAGCCCACGGGCCCGAACCCGTGGGCTTCGTGAAGATGGATGACCTGTTGCCGGCAGATGACTTTCAGAATGTGCGGGCGTGTCATCCCGCCGATCTCGACGGCGACGGCGATCTCGACCTGCTGGTGCACTCGGCCGCCGGGCTGACGTGGCTGGTCAACGAGGGCGGCAACGCCCGCCCGTGGCTGAACCTGGCGATCCGCGGCGATCCGGACAAATCGCCGCAACGCAAGAGCGAGCGCTGCAACATCCACGGCATCGGCAGCCTGCTGGAGCTCAAGGCGGGCGACGTGTATCTGCCGCGCGTGGTGGATTCGCAGTTCACGCACTTCGGGCTGGGCACGAAAGAGCGGGCCGACATCGTCCGCATCCTGTGGACCAACGGCATCCCGCAGAACGTACTGGAGCCGGTGGCGAACCAGACCGTCTGTGCGCAGCAGAAGCTGCTCGGCTCGTGTCCGTATCTCTACACGTGGACCGGCGAGCGGTACGAGTTCTTCACCGACTGTCTGTGGGCCGCGCCGCTGGGCCTGCCGTTCTCCGAAAGCACGCTCGCCCCCATCCGCGACTGGGAGTACCTGAAGATCCCGGGCGAGACGCTGGTGCCGATCGACGGCGAATACCGCCTGCAGATGACCGAGGAACTGTGGGAGGCGGCCTACTTCGACACGGTGCGGCTGATCGCCATCGATCATCCGGCCGACGTGGACGTTTACAGCAACGAAAAGGTGGGACCGCCCGAGATCGCCGAGTTCAAGGTGCACACGGTGCGGCAGCCGCGATTGCCGGTCGCCGCCCGGGACCAGCGCGGCCGCGACCTGATGGACCTGATTCGCGAGCAGGACGGCGTGTTCGCCCGCGCGTTCGCGCACTGGCACAAGCAGGGGCTGACCGAGGAGCATTTTCTGGAGCTGGACCTCGGGCCGCTGGGCGCGACCCCCCCCGACCCCCTCTTAGTACGGGGGGGAGCAGAAAACGGGGACGCTGCGAAAGTTCCCCCCCTTACTAAGGGGGGGCCAGGGGGGGTCACGCTGTTCCTCACCGGCTGGGTGTTTCCGACCGACAGCTCGCTCAACATCGCGATCGCACAGAACCCGGCACTGGACCCGCCGCAGCCGCCCTCGCTGTGGGTGCCCGATGAAACCGGCCAGTGGCAGAAGGTGATGCCGTTCATCGGCTTTCCCGGCGGCAAGACGAAGACGATCGCCATCGACCTGTCGAAGGCGTTCCTCACAGATGACTACCGGCTGCGGATCGTCACCTCGATGGAGATCTGCTGGGACAACGCGTTCTTCACCGTCGACGAACAGCCGGCCGAATACCGTCTGATCGAGATCGCACCGTCTGCCGCCGACCTGCACTACCGCGGCTTCTCGCAAATCGTCCCGCGGCCGGGGAATGCTCCGGACCACTACGATTACGCCCGCGTCGACACGGCTCCGCAGTGGCCACCCATGATCGGCGGCTTCACCCGTTACGGCGATGCGACAGATCTCGTGCGCGAAGAAGACGACCGGCTGGTCGTGCTGGCCGCCGGAGACGAGCTGACCGTGCGTTTTTCCGTCCCCGCCGAGGATCCGCCGCCGGGCTGGAAGCGCGACTTCTTCCTGCACAACGTGGGTTGGGACAAGGACGCGAACCTGAACACGGTGGGCGGCCAGATGGTGGGGCCGATGCCCTTCCGGCGGATGCCGCGCTATCCGTTCGCGGGCGACGCGCTTGCTCCCCCCCTTACTAAGGGGGGGCCGGGGGGGGTCGCGGACCCGCACAACCGCCCGCAAGACGCCGCCGCCTTCTGGCGATTCGTGCGCGATTATGGCCGCTGAGACGTGAAAGCCGTAGGGTGGGCTCTGCCCACCAGCAGGCGGCATCTTGCAACACCGCTGGTGGGCGAAGCCCACCCCTACGACCTGGTGGGCTGGCTCAGTAATCCTCGCCGTTGAGGCTCCGCAGCACCGACCGCTGCCACTCGTCCAGCGCCGCCTGCATGCGGACCACGACTTCCTCGTGCTCGCCGCTGACGTCGTTCGTCTCCGCGCGATCGGCGACGAGATCGTACAGCTCGAACTGTGCATCATGACCGCGGCCCGGCAACCGGTGCAGCTTCCAGCGGCCGTCGATCCACGCGGCGTGGCCCGGCCGCTCATCCAACGGATACTGCTGCGCGATCTTCCCTGCGTCGCGGTCTTCTGCGGGAACTGTTGGCGCTTCGCCCGCGGCGGCCTCAACCCGCTGCTGCTGAAGCAAGTCGCGGCTGCGCATCGGCTGCCCCTTCGCGGGATACACCCAGAAGCCGAGCGGCTTGCGGCGCTCTTGCAGCTTTCCGTCGATGAGCGGAACGAGGCTGACGCCGTCCAGCGGCTGCGGCTGCTCTTCGAGCTTGGCGCCCGCCAGTTCGACGAGCGTGGGATAGATATCGACGCTGCCGCAGGGAATATCAATCGCCCGAGGCTGCGCGATGCGTGCCGGCCACTCGATGATCGCCGGCACGCGGAGGCCGCCTTCCCACAGGCTGCCCTTCCTGCCGCGCAAACCACCGGTCGATCCCGGTCCCTGGGCCCCGTTGTCGCTCGTGTACCAGATGAGCGTGTTGTGGGCCAGCCGCTCGAAAGACCTCGGCCACCTCGGCTGCAGGTCTTGCAGCGCCTCGCGCAGCTTGCCCACCGCACGGTCGATGCCGGTGATCTCGCCGTAGTAGTGCTGCAGCTTCTCTGGCTGATCGCGGTACAGCGCGCGGATGTCTTCGGCGGCGACGTGCGGCGTGTGCGGCGATCCGAACCATATCACCGCCAGAAACGGCTTCCCGTCCTTTGCCGCGCGGCGAATGAACTCCAGAGCGGCATCGACGGCGACTACGGAGCTTTCGCCCTCGACCTCGACCACCGTGCCGCGGCGGCTCATCAGCGGATCGTTCTCGTAGAAGTTCGGGGTCGAGAGCCACTCGTCGAAGCCGCTGCCGCCCGGCGAAACTGGGCTGCCGCTCCGCACGGACCCCAGATGCCATTTGCCGAAGTGGCCGGTCGTGTAGCCGGCGGTCTTCAGGGCCTCGGCCACCGTCAGTTCCTGGGGCCGCAGCCGGTGTCCCCACGAAAAGCAGCCGAAGCGATTGGGATGCCGCCCGGTGAGCACGCTGCCGCGCGTCGGCGAGCAAACCGGCGCGGCCGCGTAGAAACGGTCGAAACGCAGGCCCGCAGCCGCCATCTCATCCAGCGCCGGCGTCTTGAGCACCGGGTGCCCGTTGTAGCCGACGTCGCCCCAACCCTGGTCGTCGGCCATCAAGAGCACGAAGTTCGGCCGCGGCACGCGGTTCTCGGCAGCGTCCGGTTCCGCAGCCTGTGCCAGGCCGCTGGTGGACAACATGAGCATCGGCACCGCCCAGGTCAGCGACGCGGTTCTCGATCGCAGCAGGTCCATCTTGATTGCCTTTCGTGATGCGGTGCCCGAAGCCCACGCGCTCTAACGGTCCGGCGGAGGCCCGGCCCTCAGAGGCTGGCTGTTAACCTACCACTTGCGGCCCGAGTTTTCTGCCTCGCTTGCGCGGTCCATTGAACCTGACCAGTTCACCGACGCCCACGAGTGATGCCATTGAAGCCGTCTCGCCGGCATGTCCGAAAAGAACAGCAGGCCGCTTTCGGTCGTTGACCAATCGTTCGTGCTTCGCGCGCGGACGTTTCAGGGAGCGGCCGTCCCGCCATCAGGAGGAAGCCGGCATGGACTTCTTCAACGCACTGGGTGACGACCAGAAGGCTCTCGTTGGCTGCGCGATCGCACTGTGCTCGTGCGGCGGCATCATGTCGCTCAGCTACTACCTCGGCCGAGGCATCCGCGGCGGCCATACGCGCGATCCTCACGTGACGGCCGCGCTCAAATTCCCGCGGCTTGCGAGCCGCGAGGCGGACGACCGGCACGCCCGTCGCGCCGCCTGAATCGCCGCCTCGCGACGGGGGCGCGACTTCGGGTAAACTGTGCTGGTCGTTCACCAGTGCAGCGTCCCTGCGGTCATGCCCGCTCGATCCAGGTTCAAAAGCACCGCAGTGTTGGCGGCCGCAGTCGCGGCAGCGGCTGTTGTGGCCGGCATTGCGCTGCGCGGTGGCGCCCAGCCGACGTCAACGGAGAGTTCGGCCGCCGCGAGCGATGATTCCCCGGAACGATGCCTGGAGTCGATGCTCGACAGCGCCCGTCGCGGCGACGTGGACGGCTGGCTGAATTTGTTTGCTGGCGACGCGCGCGAGACGCTCGCAGCGGAAGTCCGCGAGAAGACGCGCGAGCTCGCCGCGGCCGAATTGAAAGCGGCCGAGGCCGACCTGAAGAGCTTTGTGACCACCGGCCACCAGCGGCTGGGCGAGGCTGCCGTCGAAATGGTCCTGGAGCGCATCTATCCGCGCCACACTGACCGGCACCGCGTCCGGCTGGAGCGCACCGCCGACGGCTGGCGGATTGTGGAGACGGAACCGATTGAACGTTCGGCTCCTGAGATACCTTACGGCACACCGGTTGTGCCCGACGGGGAATAGAGTCTCGCCGCGACTTGCGTTTAGCCGCGTCCCAACGGGACGCGCGCTCGCGCGGCCCGTTGGGCCGCGGCTAAACGAATCTTCCAGTTACGACGATGACCAGCGATCCCACCATTCTCGTTCGCGAAGTCGTCAAAACGTACGGCGCGGCGGCGTCGCGCGTGGAGGCGCTGCGCGGCGTCTCGCTCGACATCGCCCGCGGCGAGCGCGTGGCGATTCTCGGACGGAGCGGGTCCGGAAAGTCGACGCTGCTGAACCTGCTGGGTTGTCTCGACCGGCCGACGGCGGGCACCATTTCTGTCGGGGGACGTGAGCTCGGTTCGCTCACCTCGCGCGAGCGGGCGGCTTACCGGTTGAAGACGGCCGGCATGATCTTTCAGGCGTACCATCTCGTCGGCACGCGGACGGCGCTGGGCAATGTCGAGCTGCCGCTGGTGCTGGCGGGCCATTCGCGCCGGGAGCGGCGGGCGAAGGCGCGCGACGCCCTGGAGGCGGTGGGGCTTGCCGATCGCTGCGAGCACTTGCCCAGCCGGCTGTCTGGCGGTGAGCAGCAGCGCGTCGCGATCGCGCGGGCGCTGGTGAACGAGCCGTCGCTGCTCCTGGCCGACGAACCGACCGGGAATCTGGATACGGCGACGGCCGATGCGGTGATGTCGCTGCTCGTCGAGCGCACCCGCGTCCTGGGCACGACCGTGCTGCTGGTGACGCACGACGAGGCGCTCGCCGCCCGCGTCGCCGATCGCCTGCTGCGGATGAGCGATGGCCGGCTGGAAGGATAGAGCGGGCTGGTCGCTGACAGCAGTCATGACGCTGCGGAGATAGAATCTTGCGACGGCGTCCCGTAAAGGAGAAGATGACCATCATGGAGCTCCACATGAACCTGACAGAACAACAGCAGCGGGCTGTCGAGCGGGGCCAGCCCGTCCGGGTGACCATCGGCCGAGCGAGGTGCATCCTCATCCGAGAAGACGTTTACGAGCGCAAGGGGGGCGACTGTGACGACTGGACCCTCGAAGAGATGAACCTCCTCGCAGACGAAGCCCACGCCATCATTTCACAAACCGAAACCGATGAAGATTAGACGCGGCGATGTCTGCCTGGCCCGCTTCCCGCACGCGTCAGGTGGGCCGGGCAAGAGGCGCCCTGTCGTCATCGTTCAAATTCCATAGCGTAGAGTTTTTCCCCGCGGGCAATGCGCATGCGGATGGCATAGCGGCAAGCGCTACTTTGATGCGCCCGAGGATTCCAACGTCAGCGCGCCGCCGCTCTTCAACCGGCGGTCCCACTTCGCCAGCGCATCGGCGGACATGCCGGAGGCCCGCTCGATGGTGAGATGCGTCTCGCGGCCGACGCTCGGCAGGTGCGCCCGCACTTTCAGCCGCCCGTTCTCGGCGTAGGTGAAGGTGACTTCGACGGGCGTGCCGGCCGGCAGTCCCGGCGGCAGGTCGCGGACGATGCACTTGCCGATGGCCGTCGAGTTCTGCCCGCTGGCGTCGCCGCCTTCGACAATCTTGATGACCACATCGGACTGGTTGTGGCGGTACGTCTTGAAGCGGTTCTTCTTTGTCGCGGGCAGTTGCGAGTTGCGGGGGATCATGACCTTGTTGCGCGGGCGGCCGGTCGTGCGTTCGACGCCCAGGATGCCCAGGTCGTGCGAGTTGACGTTGCGGACGGTGACCTTCTCCCGAGCGCCGTCGCCACCGCCCAGCAGGACCCCGGCGTAGATCGCCGCTCCGTGGGCGACCGCCTCGTCCACCGACAGCGAGCGGTCGACCGGCCGGCCCCACTCCTGTTCGAGCATCTGCTGGATCATCGGCAGACGGGTCGAGCCGCCGACGAGAATCACCCGTGTCACCTGCTGCCACGTCAGGCCCGCTTCCTCCAGCACATTGCGGACGGTGAACCGCGTGCGTTCGACAAGGTCGGCCGTCATTTGCTCGAACTGGCCGCGGGTGACGGGCACGCGCACGCCGTGGCCGCCGAACTCAAACGTGATCGTCGTCTGCTCGCGGGCGCTCAGGCTGCGCTTGGCGTCTTCGGCCTCGCGCAACAATCGCTGGCAGCCGGCCGGATCCTGCCGCGGATCGGCGCTGGGATGCTTCGCCACGAATTGTGCGGCGAGGTAGTCGACCAGACGCTGGTCCCAGTCGATGCCCCCCAGAAACACGTCGCCTGCCGTGGCGACGGCGTTGTAACTGGAGCCTTCAATTTCCATCAGCGTGACGTCGAACGTTCCCCCGCCGAGATCGTAGACCAGAATTCGCTCGGTCTTGCGGGCTTCGCCCTTCGCGCTGAGGAAGCCCTCCTGCACGCCGAAGGCGATGGCGGCGGCGGTCGGCTCGTTGATGATGTCGATCACGTCCAGACCCGCCAGGGCCCCGGCGTCCTGCGTGGCTTTGCGGCGCGGCTCGTTGAAGAACGCCGGCACCGTGATCACGCACTTCTCAAAATGGCCCAGCTTCAGCCGCGCGTCTTCCTTCAGCTTCTGCAGGATGAACGACTGGATGACCTCTGGCGGCAGAAGTTCGCCGCCGATGGGCCGGGAGTAGTGGTCGTTGCCCATATCGCGCTTGGCGAAGCGGGCGACGCGGTCCGGCTCGATCGCGGCGGCCTTGAGCGCCTCCTTGCCGACGACGGGCGTCACGCCGTCGAAGAACACGGCACTGGGTGTGAGCAGATCGCCCTCGCTGCTGGGGATCGTGCAGGGACGGCCCTGCGCATCGAGATGGGCGACGACGGAGAACGTCGTCCCCAGATCGATGCCCACGGCCGGTTCGCCAGAAGTCGCCATCCACCACTCCGCAGAACAAATAGCCGGTGAGGCAGCACTACGTCCCAGCATGACGCAAAGGCGCGAAGGCGCAAAGCCACGCAAAGGCGGGGAATGGCTGGAGATTCGCCGTCGGATCGGCTATTCTGCCAACCGCAGTGGGCGCATTGCGTCCGCGCTACCGGAGCCGGCGATTTTGCAGACGAGCGAGCAGGACCAATCGGGGTATGAGTTCGGATGAATCGCGCCCTTCGGGCGCACAAGTGCGGACGGCCGCCGGCGGAAACGCGGCGGCTGTGGACGACCTCGACACCGCTCAGTCGCAACTGGTCGCTTCGAGCGGCGAGGTCGAAGCCATCGCGGACACCGCCGCAGCCTCCGATTGGTCGGGGGGCGGCGCCTCGTCGACGGTCATCGACACCCTGGCTGTCGATTTGTCCGCGGCGAGTCCGGCCGGCGAAGCACCCACCGCAGTCCGTCCTGCGGAACCGCCGGCAGCGACCGCTCCGGCGGCACCGGTCCGTGCGGAAGCGGCGGCTCCACAACCGGCACGTCGCCGCGTGCAGTTGAATCCAGTCGGTGCCGTCACTGCGCGACCTCGCCCAGCCCTGGGATTGACCACGCCGGCCGCGCCTGCCCCCGACCGGGGAGTCTCGGCGCAAACGACCGCCCCCCAGGCAAAGGTGGCGCCGTCACCCGCCGACCGTTCGCAGGATCTCGGCGAATCCACCGCGACCTCCCCCGGCCCCATCTCAGTCAGTGGGGAAGGTCCGAAGCCGCCCTCGCCGACGGCAACCGTCGTGGCCGAGGATCCACTGGCGACAGCCACGTTCGGTTCGGCGACGCCCGTTGAGATTCCTCCGGGCGAAGAACTGGACGCCGATCTCGAAGCCGAAATTGCGGCGGCCATGACCGACGAGCGGCTCTCAGCCCCCGCCGAGGCCTTCCCAATCGGACTCCCCGGCGAGGAAGCCGAAGGTGAAGCCGCTCCGCCGGCGTCGCTCGAAGAACTCCAGCGCGGCACGCGGCTGACCGGCAAGATCGTCGCGCTGCGGAGCGATGACGTGTTCTTCGATCTGGGGCTGCGTGCCCCCGGAGTG
>JAHWKJ010000490.1 GCA_019347905.1 Planctomycetota bacterium | reverse complement strand
TCCAACGTTCAATGTTCCAAGGCGGGCGGCAGGGCGGCTTGCAGCCGCGACCGCGGTTCGATGTTGAGGGTTGGACGTTGAAAGTTGAACGTTGGACGTTGAAAGTTCAGCGATCTTCCGTAACTCTGAACCCTCAACCCTCAACCCTCAACCCTCAACCCTCCATGCTGACCGTACTGCATATCTCGGACCTGCACTGCGGGCCGCCGTTCGTGCGGCGCGTCGGCGAGGCGGCGCTGGCCAGCGCGGCGGCCCTCCAACCGGATTGCATCGTCGCCAGCGGCGACTTTACGCAGCGGGCCAAACCCGAGCAATTCGTCGAGGCCCGCCAGTTCCTCGACGCCCTGCCTCGCGTGCCGCTCGTCGTGTGCCCCGGCAACCACGATGTTCCGCTGTACCGGATCATCGAACGGCTGCGGTCGCCTCTCGGACTTTATCGGCAGTACATCGCCGATGAGCTCGACTCGGTGCTGCGATTGGAGGGCGTCACCATCGTCTCGCTGAATTCGACAGCGCCCTATACGGCGATCTCGAACGGGCGGATTCACCGCCATCAGCTCGAATTCTGCCAGCGGGCGTTCGAGACGGCGGACGAGGAGGAAGCCCGTATCGTCGTCGCCCACCACCATTTTGCTCCCGCCCCCGATTACGAAAAGGCCGAGGTGATGCCCAAGGCCCGGCGGGCGCTCGACGTGTTCGCCGAGCTGAAGGTGGACATGATCCTGGGCGGACACCTGCACCGGGCCTACATCGGCAACTCGCTCGACGTGTACCCCGGCGGCGACCGCCAGCACGGCATGATCATCGTGCAGAGCGGCACGACCACCTCCCGCCGCGGCCGCGCCCGCGAACGCGAGAAGAATACGTTCAACCTCATCCGCGTCGATCACCGCACAATCCGCATCACACATTACATGTACTTCGATGCGGCCGGAGGTTTCGAGCCGTTCAGCCGGCACATCTTCCCGCGGGCCCGCCTGGGCCACCTCGGCGGCGACGACGGCAACTGAGAAGCCCTACAGCTATTGACCAATCGGCTGGCCGTGGTCGAGCAGGTACAGCGGGCGGCCACGAGGTCTGACTGCCGCGCGAGTCGGATCACTTCGTGCCGCAGTACTCCAAGTGGTCCCGCCCTAGCACGACCGTGAAGTCTCGTGCGACAACCTCGAGACTCGCCTGATCCGCCGCATCCCAGTTGGCGAATACGAATCGCCGCAGCGGCGGTTCGAACATCATTTCCGCCAGCGCATAGAGCAACATGCCCTCCGGCTGTTGGCTGCGAATGTTCTCGACGCCACTAAAGCAGAGCGAAAATCTCTCGCCCTCCAATGGACGAATCCGGACGATCATCAGGTCATCGCGAACTTCAACCGCTTCGATCGTCCCATCGTGTATGTCTGCCGGGCCGACATATCCTATGAAATCGCTGACGGCCATTGGAGCGGTGCAGCCTGCGAACTAGTCTACAGCAATTCCGCGATCGGCTGGCCGTGGTCGAGCAGGTACTGGGGGCGGCCGCGGGGATCGGTGACGGTCGTCGCACCGAGGTCGACGCCCAGGTGGTGGTACATCGTCGCCACCACGTCCTGCCAGTCGACCGCGCCGGAGATTGGGGCCGACGCCGTGCGGTCGGTTGCGCCGAGCACCTGCCCCGTCCGCAAGCCCCCGCCGGCCATCAGTGCCGGGCTCACCCGCGGCCAGTGGTCGCGGCCGCCGTTGCCGTTCACCCGCGGCGTGCGGCCGAACTCGCCCCAGGCGACGATCAGCACGTCGTCGATGAGGCCTCGCTCTTCGAGATCCGTCACCAGCGCCCAGAGGGCATGGTCGACCACCGGCAGAAGCTGCCTCATCCGGGGGAAGTTCTTCTGGTGCGTGTCGAAATCGCTCAGCGAGACGCTCACCACCCGCACGCCGGCTTCCACCAGCCGCCGCGCGAGCAGCAGCTTGAGCGCCGCCTGCGGACCTTCGCTGGTGTAGAACATGAAGGCGTTCTCATCCGAAGGCGGCGTATAGCGGGCGACGATCCGCGGGTCTTCGCGCTCCAGGTCCATCGCTTCGGCAAAGCGGCCGGAGGTGAGGATCGAAGCCGCCTGCTGAGTGAACTGGTCCATGGCGTCCATCATGCCGCTGCCGTCGACGCTGCGGCGGATGCGGTCCAGCCCCGAGAGCAGCCGCTTACGGTCATCCAGCCGCTGGGCATCAATGGATTCATTCAGCGTGAGGCTGACCGTGTGGTCGCCGCCCAGGCGGGCGAGCTCGCCTTTCATGCCGCTTTCGAGCTCGCGGTGGAACATCTGCGACATATCAGGGCGGAAGGGGCCATAAGCGGGGCCGAGGAACCCAGGCCGGGCGCTGTTGCGGACGAGCGGCCGGCCCTGCATCAGGTCGACAAACGGCGGCACGACATCATCGGGCGAACCTTGCAGCCGAGCGATTGCCGACCCCAGCGCCGGTCGCCCGCCGAGCGATTCCAGATCCTTCGCCGTCCAGCCCGACTGGCACTGAAAGCCGTCGTGGCGGCCGGCAGAACCCGTCAGCGCCCGCAGAAAGGCGAAGTGATCGGCGATGGAAGCGATCCTCGGCAGCAGTTCGCCGATCTGAATCCCCGGCACGCTGGTCGAGATCGCCCCGAACTCGCCGCGGATTTCCGCCGGGGCGAGCGGCTTGGGGTCGATCGTGTCCATCTGCGGCGGTCCGCCGTCGAGATGCACGTTGATCACCGCCCGCCGCGATCCGCGTACGCCGGCGGCCGCTTCGGCGCGCAACAGGTCGGCCAGCGTGAACCCGCCGACGCCGAGTGCCCCCGCAGCAACGAACGTGCGGCGCGTGACTCGGTCGCAGTGCCGATGCGTTCCGCCGAAGATGCTGAGCATATTCGTTCTCCCACCGCGCGTCCCCAGCCGCCGAGGCCGGCCGGCAGCCGGGCCGCAACGTGAAGCATCCTATCAAAGCTCGCCGATGGATGCGACAGTAGCCCGCCGCGCAAGCAAGGGAAGTGAAGTAGCCCGACGCGTCAGCGAGGGACGTCGGGCGTAACCATCGCAGTCCCTCGCTGACGCGTCGGGCTACCTGAGGAGGCCAAACCATCCCCCTTGTTTGACATTCCCGCCGCCGTGCCGCGAGACTGGCTTTGCCGCCGCCTACCTGGAGCACGTCCATATGCCCGTCACTTCATCACACGTCCTCGCAAGAACGGCCCTATGCTGGATCGCCGCCGCGATGGTTGGTCTGTGGCCGTGGTGCGGCATCGCGGCGGAGCCTGCCGACGGCGACGCCGGGCGCAAGACAAAGCCGCTTTCCGCCGAGCAGCGGAAGATCCTGGAGCGGTTCGCGTCGGAGTTCGTCGAGATCACGCCCGGCCAGGGCCGCTTCCCAAAGTCGTTTGACATGGGATCGAAAGCGGGGCCGTCCAGCGAGCGACCCGCCCACGAGGTCACGTTCGAGCGGCCCTTCGCCATCGCGAAGTACGAGGTCACACAGGAGCTGTACCAGGCCGTAATGGGCAAAAATCCCAGTGTCTGGCAGGGGCCGGGACGCGAACGCAACTCCTGCGAGATGATGACGTGGCAGGAAGCCAATGCGTTCTGCCGGCAAGTCACGACTCTCATGCGCGAGGCGGACCTCTTGAAAGACGGCGAACTCCTGCGACTGCCCACCGAGGCCGAGTGGGAATACTGCTGCCGCGCCGGCACCGACACCGACTACAGCTTCGGCCATGAGGCGCGCGGCCCCGGCGATGCGGGCGACAAGGCCAGCCTGCTCGACGCTTACGCGTGGCACACCGGAAACGCGGCGGGGAACGATCCGTCCGTCGGCGTGCTCAAGCCCAACGCGTGGGGCCTGTACGACATGCACGGCTATCTGTGGGAATACGTGCTCGACGCCTGGCACGACAATTATGACGAAGCACCGAGCGACGGATCAGCCGCCGGCGCCGACATGAAACACGTGCGGCGCGTCATCCGCGGAGGCTCGTGGCGGGATCGCTGGTCGGTACTCCGCTCGCGCACGCGCTGGGCCATCCCGGATCACGTCCGCAGCGACGCCATCGGCTTCCGCTGCGTCAAGTCGCGGTAGAGTCAAGGGTCGAGGGTCAAGAGTCAAGGGCCAGCGGGCAGGCGGGGTCGAGGGTCGAGAGTCAAGAGTCGAGGGCCAGCGGGCAGAGGACAGCGATCAGCAGTCAGAGATCAATCCGGCTCCCAATTCCGGCTCTCGACCCTCGACTCTCGACCCAATTCCGGCTCTCCGCTCTCGACCCTCGACTCTCGGCCCTTGCCCGTTGTTTCTCCCGCCATCGCTGCCGTAAGATAGCCGCGCATGATCGAAGCAGGCATCATCGGTTTCGGCCCGCGGTGGGACAGCGCCTGGCGGCCCGCGCTGGAGTGGTTCGCCGGCCGCATCCGCATTCGGGCCGTCTACGATCCGGTGGCGAATCTCGCCGAGCAGACGGCGGCCCGGCTGGGTGCGACGGCGGTGCCGGCCATCGTGCCACTGCTCGAACGCCAGGACGTGCGGGTCGTGCTCATCTTCGACTGGGGCTGGCAGGGGCCGGTCGCGCTTCGCCGGGCCTGCCAGCGCGACAAGCCCGTGCTCATGGCGACCGACATCCTCGACGGCGACTGGCCGCAGCTCCTCGCACTCGACGAAACCTGCACCACGCGCGGCGGCATGGTGCTGCCGGCTCTCGGGCTGCGCTACACGCCCGCCACGTGCCGGCTGCGGGAACTGATCGTCACCTCGCTGGGACCGCCGCGCGAGATCG
>JAHWKJ010000489.1 GCA_019347905.1 Planctomycetota bacterium | reverse complement strand
CGTTGTCCGAACTGGTGAAGCTGGCCTCGCTCGATCTCGGCAAGAACGCCATCGAAGATATCAAGCCGCTGTCGAGCCTCAAGTGGCTGAATTCGCTGAACCTGAAAGCGAACGCCATTACCGACGTTTCGCCGCTGACGCCCATGACCGAGCTGCGCTACACGCAGCTTCAGGGCAACAAGATCGCGGACATTGCCCCGCTGGTCGAGATGGCGAAGAAAGATGCTGAAGGCCCGAAGCGCTTCGCCCCCTACTGGCACCTGTACCTGGCCGGCAACCCGCTCAACGAGGCGGCGGCGAAGCACATCGAAGAGCTGAAGAAGATCGGCGTCCGCGTCGATACGGAGCGGAAATAGCGGTCAGCTAGCAGCTATCAGCGGTCAGCCTGTCGGCGCTGGTTCGTTCGAGAACACGCGCTCGTAGGACGCTTCCGCGACGCCGCCCAGGCGGCGGGCCATTTGCCGGTACGCCTCGCGGCGGTAGTCCCAGTTCTGCGAGCGCTCGACCTGTTCGAGCCAGTCGCACAGGTGCAAGCGCGTCAAATCCGCGAACTCCGCCTCGCTCAATGGGTGATCCTCGCCCGTGAAGCGGTCGCGCAGCCGCCAAGGGCCGGTCGTGCGGAACATGTCGGCATCGAACGCCGGCCGATCCATCGCGCAGTTCAGGTACGCCAGTCGTTCGGCCCGGTCGCCGATGAGCTGCCGCAGTTCATTGCGGCGCTCCAGCGGCAGCGCGAACCGCTGAAACAGTTCCGTGCCGTAGATGGAGTGGAACAGCGCCGCCCGGCACAGCTCTCCCTCCGCGCCCCAGGCCTTCATGTCTTGATAGACGCCGATGGCGTGGGCGAGGTACGTCTTCTCGGAATGGGCGACCTCGTCGGCCCCCACCGTGCGGAAGAAGTCTGTCAGCTCTTTGAACGTCGCCATCGTTGTCTCCTCAAGAAGTGAGGGGTTTCCGTCATCGCGTCACGAAAAAACGCTGCCCCTTCAACTCGAACCGCGGCAGCGTGCCGGCGGCGACAGCCGTCACGTCGGCGTGAAAGTTGAGCCGGTCTTTGATCGCGCGGCTGACACGCTGCCGCAGACGTTCGGCGGCTGGCTGCGATGAGGCTGCTTCGGCCGGCTCGATCTCGATGCGCAGGTGCTGCATCGAGCGGACGGTCGCGACCTCGATGCGGTACTCGGCGATGTCGGCGAACTCCCGCAGGATGCCTTCCAGCCGCGCCGGGTACACGTTGTTGCCGCGGATCGTGACCATGTCGTCGGCCCGGCTGAGCACGCCGCCCTCCAGCCGCAACAGTTCCCGGCCGCAGGGGCATGGCCGCCGGTCGGCCTGCACGAGGTCGCCGGTGCGATAACGGATGAGGGGCGAGCCGGCGCGGCCGAGGTTGGTGACGACCAGTTCGCCGATCGCCCCCGGCTCGACCGGTTCGCCCGACCGGGGATCGAGGATTTCGGCGATGCACTCCGTCTCCAGCACGTGCATGCCGCCGGGGTTCTCGACGCATTCAATCGCGAGCGAGCCGATTTCCGTCATGCCCCAGTGGTCGAACAGCCGCGCTCCCCAGGCTGATTCGATCCGCTCCCGCGTGGCCGCGACCGATCCGCCCGGCTCGCCCGCGACAACCAGCATCCGCACGCTGCCGCCGGCCAGGTCGAGGCCCTGTTCGGCGGCCACTTCCGCCAACCGCAGCGCGTAGGTGGGGGTGCAGCAGACGACCGTGGCCCGGTTGTCCGCGATCAATTGCAGCCGCGCCTCGCTGCTCATGCCGCCGCCGGCGAGGCACAGATTCCCCAGCCGGTTCGCCCCCTCGAACGCCGCCCAGAACCCGATGAACGGCCCGAACGAAAACGGGAACGCCAGCCGGTCGTCGCGCCGCAGTCCCACCATGCGGTAAATCTGTTCCCACGACTCGAGGAACCACTGCCAGCTCGCCGGCGTATCGAGCCAGCGCAGCGGCACGCCCGTCGTGGTTCCCGAGGTCTGGTGCAGCCGCGAGTAGTCGGCGAGGTCGTAGGTGAGGTTTGTGCCGTAAGGCGGATGGGCGGCCTGGTCCTCGGCCACATCCGCCTTCGTCACCGGCGGCAGCTTCTGGAGATCGTCCAGCGACGTGAGCTGCGATTCATCAAACCGACCATCGGGGGCGAGTAGACCGGCATCCCTGAAGCGGCACGTCCAGAACGGATTCCGCGGCACGATCTCCGCCAGCAGCGCGCGCAGCCGCTTAAGTTGCCGCCGCTCGATTTCATCGCGGGGGGCGCTCTCGGGGTGTTCGCCGGCGAATCTCATACGTGCAGCTTACTCGCGGCGCCCGGCGACGCCAAACGGCCGTCTGCCGCGACTCGACAGCGGGTGGCACTGGTGGCTTGCCCACCAGTGGCAGCGAGACAGCGATCCACGCGGATCCTCCCCGCGCTCAGCACTGGTGGCCGAGCCACCAGTGCCACCCTGCCGCGACTCCCGACGAACGTGCCACTTCAGCCACCCTCAGCGGCACGTCGATACAGAGAACAAGCGCGCCACCCGCGCAGGTTGCCGCGCGCGCGACGCTTCGCCACGGAAGGAATCCCCTTCGCTTTTTGCGTCACCCCGTCACCCCGTCACCCTTCATGCCGCAGAACCCGCAGCGAGACGAACCCTTCCGGCTGGGCTTCCTGACGGCGATCGACCTGGCCGAGCGCGGCCACGTCGGCGGCCTGCTGGTGACGAACCACCTGGGCCGGCCGCTGGAGTTCCAGTGCACCGCCCCGGTGAAAGCCAACCGCACGCAGGAGATCCTGTACGGCCCCACGCTCGCGCCCTACGTCTTGTGTGAGTTGATCGGCGCCACACTGCTGGAGAAAGTGGGCGTGAAGCCTCACCTGGTGCTGGTCGACGACGAGCGGTTGCTCGACCTGCGCGAGCATGTGTTGATCCCAGTCGCCTGCCTGCCGCCGGCACCTGATGAAAAACCGACAGCGGGGGCCGGACCACAGCCAATCTCCGTGGACGCCGCAGGGGCTGCCGCCGACACCTTCCCGCCAATGCGCCTGGGGCGTCAGCGGCTGCGATTCCACGCGTCCCACAGCGGGGACAGCCGCGCGCTCGAAGCCGCGCGGCCGCACGTGCCCGGCGACGCGGACCTCTGCGAACCCTTCACTCGCGTCCGCGAAGCCCTGCGGGAGACGATGGGCTAATGGACTGTCACTTATGCATTCTCGAATTCCTGCCAGTCGATGCCGAGTTGACGAACAGCGGCACGCACGGTTCCCAATTTGAGATCGCGGCCGCCCCAATCTGGAACACGGTGGCCTGCTGTGTCGTGGTATTCAACCATTTGCGATGCGACCCGCGGCCTCGGCGCGGAATCTCGCGGCAGCCGAGCGACGCCAGCTTACGGCGGATGTCGCGATACTTCATGGAGCCGTCACGACTGTCTCGAACCAGATCGGAGCTGCAGAATCGTGAATGATCGCGTTTTGCGGAAGCGGTCGGCCAAGGTCCTGGTACAGTTCCACGACCGCCTCCAGAGCATCGCGGACATGCAAAAGCACCTCGTCAACGGTCTCGCCTTCGGTGACCAATTCCGGCAGGAGCGGCGAGGTGACCGAATAGCCGCCTTCAGGCTGCGCAGCGAGAACGAGCGGGATCTTGTAGTTCATTCGGTGCTGCCTTGATGGAAGTCGCGGATCGCTTCATCGGCCAGTGCGTCGAGCCGGCCGGCGTTGACGTCTTCCTCAAACTCCCGGTCCCAGAATTCGGCATCAAACTCTGCGAACCATGCGCGAAAGCGGGACAGTTTCTCATGGCAAAGGCCGCAAACAGCGTCTTTGAGTTGTTCGACGGTAGTTATGAGACTCTCACAGTTGCGAGACAGACATCCATGATATCGCCTCCGAACATGAGTGACGAGCCGGCTCGGCCCGAATGCCGCCTGCTGCCGTTGTCGCTCGACGTGCAGGGATTCGCGTCGGGCGTCAACGGCGCTCTTGCCCGGCGGGCCGTTGTTGAGGTGGTGGATTTGCCGCTCTTGCGCGGCGTGGCGACGGGGCCGGTGTGGAAGCCGCATCGGACGCCGGTGCGGACGTTCGGGCTGCGGTTTCCCGATGGCGTCGAATTCGCGCCCGTGAGGTCGGACAACACATCGGACGACCGCGGCGACGCGAAGTTGGAGCGGATCGCGCCGCCCAACGTTCCGGGACGCGCGGCAGCGAGCGCCGCGGCGAAACGCACGCGGCTGAAGCCGCCGAAGGACGCGCTCTCGCTCGAAGACCGGTTGTTCTACCTGCTGCAGCCGCCGCTGGAGACGTGGCTGGCGGGGCAGGAACTGATCATGCCGTTCGAGCCGTTCCCCTATCAGTACCAGGGGATCGCGTGGCTGTTCTCGCAGCAGGCGGCGCTCCTGGCCGATGAAATGGGCCTGGGCAAGACGATGCAGACCATCACCGCACTGCGGCTCCTTTTGCGGAGCGGACAGGCGCGGCGGGTGCTGCTGGTGTGTCCAAAGCCGCTGATTCCCAACTGGCAGCGGGAGTTCAAACTGTGGGCCGAAGAGTTGCCGGTGACGGTCGTCGAGGGCGACGCCCATCGCCGCAAGATGATCTGGTCGATGCCGGGCGTCGCAATCCTCGTTGCGAATTACGAACTGCTGTCCCGCGATCTGGGAGAGCTGGACGAAGTCGAGCGGCCGCGGTTCGATCTGGTTGTGCTCGACGAGGCCCAGCGGATCAAGAACCGCGACTCGCAGACGGCCAGGACGGCGCGAGAGATCACCCGCCGGCGAAGCTGGGCCCTC
>JAHWKJ010000041.1 GCA_019347905.1 Planctomycetota bacterium | reverse complement strand
ACACGGTGTTCTACCTGATGATCCCGCTGGGCAAGGCCATGCGGATGCGCACGGGCCGCAACTACCTGCTGTATGTGCTGACGATTGTCGCCGGCGCGACGATGGCGCACTCGCTGGTGCCGCCCACGCCGGGGCCGCTGTTCGTCGCCGAGCAGCTTGGCGTCGACCTCGGGCTGATGATGCTCGCCGGCTGTGCGGTGGGCACGGTTACGGCCGGATTCGGGTACTTTTACGCGCAAGTTTCGGCGCGGATCTGGACGCTGGAATTGCGCGAGTCGCCCGAGTTTCTGCTGGCCGATCTCGAAGAGGTCGCGCGGCGGGACGAGGCGGACCTGCCGCCGTTGTGGGTCTCGCTCCTGCCGATCGTGCTGCCGGTGATCCTGATTGGCGGCTACACCGTGCTGCGGCTGTTGGTGAGCGGCGGCGGCCCGTGGATGCGGGCGGCCGCCACGCTGGGTGACAAGAACATCGCGCTGGTGCTGTCGGCCGCGATCGCCATGGCCACGCTGGTGTGGAAGAAGCGAACGGACCTGCGGGACCTGTCGCGCAGCGTGCAGGCGGCGCTGGCCAGCGGCGGCGTGATTATCCTGATCACCGCTGCGGGCGGGGCCTTCGGAGAGGTGCTTCAACAGACGGGCGTCAGCAGTCTCGTGGGCGAACTCTCGACGACGCAGCCCGCCGTCGTCGTCTCGCTGGCGTGGCTCATTACCGCGGCGATCCGCACCGCACAGGGGTCGGCGACCGTCGCCATGATTACGTCGGTCGGCATCCTCGCGGGCGTGGCGGGGCAGCTTTCGTTTCATCCCGTGTGGCTGGCGCTGGCCATCGGCTGCGGCTCAAAACCGATCGGCTGGATGAACGACAGCGGCTTCTGGGTCATCACCAAGATGAGCGGCATGACCGAGGGCGAGGGCCTGAAGTACGTAACGCCGATGACCGCGCTGATGGGCGTGGTGGGCCTGGCGGCGGTCGTGGTGGGCGTGATGCTGTTTCCGCTGCGGTAGGAGGGTCGAGGGCTAAGGGTCGAGGGTCGAGAGCCAGACAGGCGTCGAGCCTCGACTCAACACCTTTTCCTCAAGCCGAGCGAGCGTTCGGCCGATTCAACATTCGTCCGCGCTGTTGACCGGCGACGGCGGCGCCATCGTGCCGCGCCTGGGTCGGCGTTGTAGTTCAATAGGCCTGGCTCGATTCGGCATGATCGGTGCGCGTCTCAGCATGGTGCTTGCCCTGGTGGTGTCGGCATTGGCCGGCTGCCAGTCGGCGCGCTACGTGACGAAGGACGCGGACCACGGCGTGATTGCTATTCCGTCAAATGCGGCGCGGTTCCGCCGCCAGGCCGAGAAGCTGATGGCTGGCCATTTTCCGGAAGGCTTCGCCGTCTCCGAAGAAGAGGCGGCGCCGCCGGTCAGCGCGACGGCCGGCGCCGGTTCCCGCCGTAATCGTGGCGAATGGCGGATCACGTACTACCGCGTGGGCCGTCCCGGCCCGCCGGACGCCGTCCCTGCCGCCCCCGCTGTCACTGCCGATGCCGGCCATGCGCCGAGCGACGGCTCGCGGCCGTTTTAGGGGCTGACCGAGCGCCTCGTCTTCGCGAAGGCGTTCAGATGCGGGCCGTGCAAACTCCCGCTCGCGGCGCGCTGCATCGACCGTCGCTCTCGCCGCAGCTAAAATCGACGTGGACGTCTGGGTGTGGTCATGATCCGCTCGCTCTCGAACTCCCTGTTTGGAGGACTCCGGCCGATGCGTCCACTCAAGTTTTACAGGGCCTTGCCGCTCGCGGCGGTTGTCTCTCTGGCTGCAGTTCTGGCCGACGCGGCGGAGCCGGTTTCGCCTGCGGCGTTCGAGAAGCTGCACGCGCTGATTGCTCCGGATGCCGGTGAGGACCAGTGGACGCAGATTCCATGGCGGACGAGCCTGTGGGAGGCCCGCGTCGAGGCGGCGCGGCAGGGGAAGCCGATCCTGTTGTGGGAAATGGACGGGCATCCGCTCGGCTGTACGTGAAACAACGGTGTGGCGGGCCGTGCGCTCGCCTTTGCCGATGCGGACATCATTCGCATGGGGACCGAAGATTACATCGCCGTGGCGGCCGATGACTGGTACCAGCGGCGGCGGCAGGACGCCGAGGGAGAGTTCTTCCGCCGCGTGGCCGACCAGGGGCCGCGCAAAGGGCAGGGCGGCTCGACGCGGCAGGGCATCTATTGCCTCACCGCCGACGGGCACCTGCTGGCCTACAAGAACGCCGGCCAGAATCCCGACGTGATGCGCGAGGTGCTTTCCGAGGGGTTGGCCCGCTGGGCGAAGCTTCCGGAGTCGCAGCGGCGCCCGGGAGCGGTTGAGATCGGCTCGCCCGAAAGCGTCGACGAACGCTACAGCCGCACGCTGCCGCCGGGCGGACTGGTGGTCAAGGCGTTCACACGGGCGCTCGATCCCCCTGAGCAAGGCGACACCGCCGATGACGCGCCTGCTTGCCGCGTCGAAGACGAGGCCGCGGCCCGCGATCACCTGTGGCTGACGGAGCGCGAGTGGCGGTCGCTGATTCCGACGAATGCCTGCGAAGGCCAGACGCTGAGCGTGCCGGCGGAGATCGCCGAACGCATCCTGCGGTTCCACCTGGTCGACAACACGCGTGGTGAGCCGCCGCACTGGAGCCGCGAGGAGATCCGCCGCCACGAATTGACGCTGACCGTGCTGGAAACATCGCCATCCGGCACGCGGCTGCGGCTGGAGGGTTCCGCCCTGTTGAGCACGGCGGCCGATCCAGACCGGGCCGATCGCGGGTACGACGTGAGCCTGTTGGGATACATCGACTACGACGCCAAAGCGGATCGCATCAGCCGCTTCGACGTGGCCGCTCTCGGCGAGCACTGGGGACAAGGCCCCTACACGCGGGGCGCCCGTCCCGGCCGCACGCCGCTGGGCGTGGCGTTTCAACTGGCCGACGCAACGTCGGCGAGCAACGCCGTCCCGCCGCAGGCCGCCCGCGACCTGCACGGCTACTTCGGCGGCCGCCCGCGGTAATTCGTAGGGTGCGTCGCCAAGGCGTAGGGTGCGTCGCATAGCGGGAGGAGATGGCCGCCGAAGGTTTCGCGCTCCTCGTCACTTCCAATTTCCCGCTATTCGCGACCCCGACGCACCACGGCGCACGCCTGAAATGCTCGAGCGGTGGTGCGTCTGCGTGGCAGAGCGTTTGCAGCCGGCCCGCCACGCCGGTTCCGCACACTTGCGGTTCACGGATTCCCGCGAGCCGACGGACCCTACGGCTACTGTGGTGCGTCGGCGCAGAGCAGTTTTATGCTGTCCGTCATGCCGGCGACGCCCCGGTTGTGGTTCATGGCTACCCGCAAGGCGACGCACCCTACCGCGATTCGTGCGATGCTCGTGGTGCAGGCGGGCGGACATCGCCCGCGATCGGCTCGGGCGGGTCGATGCGGAACTTGCGGCCGCCGGCCGGGGCGAACGCGCGGCGCGGCGGGCGGAACGATTGCACCGCCGCGATCACCCGCTCCAGCCCCGCGTCGAGCAGTTCAGGATAGAGCGGGAGCGTGAGCAACCGCGTCCACTCCCGCTCGGCCGCCGGCAGCGAGACCTGTCCCTGCCGCCGGTAGTAGGGCTGCAAGTGCAACGGCAGGTAATGCACGCCGCTGGCGATGTTCCGCTCCTTGAGGTGCAGGTTGAGCGCGTCGCGGTGTTCGGTGCGGACGACATAGTTGTGCCACGAGCTGCGATTGCCGGATGTCTCGTGCGGGCATGAGAGCCACGCGAGGTCGCTGAAGGCGTCGGCATACGCGGCGGCGATCTCGCGGCGGCGGTCGTTGGCCGACTCCACCTTGCCGAGCTGCACGAGGCCGATCGCAGCCGCGATGTCGTTCATGTGGTACTTGAAGCCCAGTTCCTGCACCTCGTAATACCAGCCGTAGCCCGCGTAGTGCCGCGTGGACTCACCGTCGATGCGGCCTTCCACCACGTCTTCCGTGCGGTCCCAGGTGCTCTTGTCGATGCCCATCCAGCGCAGGCGGCGGAAGCGGTCAGCGAAGTCGTCGCGGTCGGTGGTCAGCATGCCTCCGTCGCCCACCGGCAGGTTCTTCACCGCCTGAAAGCTGAAGCAGGTGACGTCGGTCCCGGGGAGACTGCCCACGGGCAGGCCGCGGTGCCAGCTTCCGCAGGCGTGGGCGGCGTCTTCGATCACCGCCAGATTGTGCCGCTCGGCGAGGGCGTGAATGTGGTCCATGCGGCAGGGGTCTCCGCCGAAGTGCACGGGCACGATGGCGCGGCTGCGGCTGGTGATCCGCCGGGCGAGATCATCGGGGTCGACGTTGAGCGTGTCCGGGTCGATATCGACAAAGACCGGCCTGGCCCCGCAGTAGGCCGCGGCATGGGCGGTCGAGACGAACGTGATCGTCGGCACGAGGACTTCGTCGCCCGGCCCCACGCCCGCCGCAATGCAGGCGAGATGCAGCGCGGCCGTCGCACTGTTGACCGCGACCGCATGCTGCGCGCCCACGAAGTCGGCGAATCGCTCTTCGAATTCGGCCGTCTTCGGTCCCAGGCCGATCCAGCCGCTGTGGAAGACCTCCGCGAGGGCCTCAAGCTCGTCGTCGCCGAGAGCCGGGCGGAACAGTTGGATCATCGCGTCGTGCATCGGCTTTCCTCGATCAGTCGCTCGAAGACCTGCTGGTGTTCGCGGACGGCCGCGTCGTTCTCGAAGAGCACGTGACTCGCCTCGCGGATCGTCGCTTCCAGCGCTTGTCGGCGCTGGGCGTCACAGGCGATTCCGACGGCGATCTCTACATAATCCTGCAGGGTTGTGGCGACGCAATCTTCCACGCCCATCGCGGTGTAAAAGGCCGCCGTGTAGCGCCCGCGGTGAAACGGACCCGGAACCGTCACGACGGCCTTGCCCAGCGAGAAGGCGTCGTAACTGGTCAGTCCGCCACCGTAGTGCAGCGGATCGAGGACGACATCGGCGAGATGCATCAGCGCCAGAAAGTTGGCGAAGCCCAGCCGCGGGACGAATACGATGCGGCCGGCCTCGTCCGGGATGCGCCGCTTCCATCGCTCTCGCATGCGTTCCGCGATCGTGCCGTGCTTGTCGGCCGCCAGCACGATCCGTGCGGCAGAGTCCCGGGCGAGAATCTCCGCCAGCACCGTGTCGAAATCAGGATGCAGCTTCGTCAGCTTGTGCGGGAACAGGTAGACGTGATCTCGCTCAGCGAGGCCGAAGGTGTCACGCGACGGACGGATCGCCGGTGGAACCACACGCCGCTGCCATGTCAGCAGCGTTTCGCCAAAGATGAGATTCTCGGTGTAATGAGCTTCGGCGGCAGGCGGCTCCACGGCACGGCTTGTCAGGAAGTAATTGATCCGGCCGATGCCAGTCGTTACCGGCAGTCCGACCGAGACGCACTGCACCGGGGCGAGCCGGAACATCGGCAGGAAGTAATTGAACGCGTCCGAGCCCACCTCCCAGTGGTACAGGACGTCGAACCGCGCGGCCCGCACAGCTTCGGCCGCCAGATCCAGCCGCGGCGGCAGCACGAGATACGACAGTTCCGCCGCCAGCTCGCGGCGGTTGCGGTCGCGGCCGCTCGGCGAGCAGACGACGGCGAGATCGAAGCGGCTGCGGTCGAGACGCTCCAACACTCCGCCCAGAAACCGCAGAAACGGCCCCTCGTGCCCGCGGGTGACGACGAAACCCACGCGCGGCCGCGGCGCGGGCGGCGGCAGCGGCTGCTCCGGAATCGACGGCATGTAGAGAGCGGCGAAGGCCTCTTTCAATCGCCGGTCATCGCGGCCGTGGAACTGCAGGTTGTACGGCGGCAGCGGTGCATACGTTGCCAGATCCGCAAGCGACCCGCCCGAAACGACGGCGGGCGGCCGCCGCTCGATCTCTCGCTCCAGAGATGCCAGCAAGTCATTCCGGAAGCGGTCGATCTGCCCGGCATCGTCGAACACCGGCGGACACACCGCCGCAGCTTGCAAATCACGCAACGGCCGGTCTGGATCGAGCCGCCGCGCCGTGCAAAAGTGCTCCCGCGCTTCTTCCGTGCAGCCGAGCTTGTCGAGCGTGCGGCCCAGGTTATCGCAGGCCGTCAGCAGGTTGCCATCGCGCTGGAGCGCGGCCCGGTAGCATTCGGCGGCCCCGGCCAGCTCGTTCAGATCCTGCAGGACACCGCCCAGGTTATTGAGCGTGGCCGCGTCTTCCGGATCGAGCCGGTGGGCCTCTCGATAGCACGCGATGGCTTCGGTCGAACGCTCCTGTGCCCGCAGGCAGGCGCCGAGGTTGTACCACGTTTCGGTCCGGTTCGGCTCCAGTTCGATCGCGCGGCGGTAGGCGGCCTCGGCGAGATCGAGTTGGTGCAGTGCGGTGTAGACGTTGCCGAGGTTGAAGTGGGCTGCGGCAAAGCCGGGACGCAGGTCAATGGCTTTCTGATAGCAGTCGGCGGCGTCGGCGGGTGAATCGACATCGCGGAAGACGCCGGCGAGGTGGAACCAGCCATCGGCGTTGGTCGGGCACAGCGACAGCGAGCGACGGAACGCCGCGATCGCTTCGTTCAGCTTGCCCTGGTCCCGCAGAGCGCTGCCAAGATTGTAGTGTGCGGCGTGGTGGTCGGGCTTCAGCCGCACCGCCTCACGGGCGGCGGCGATTGCGGCGGCGGCGTCTCCGGCGGCGCGGCAGGCGGCGGCGAGGTTGACGAAGAAATCGGCCGTGCGCGGATTGCACTCGATCGCCCGGCGGATGTAACCCACGGCTTCGGCGCTAAGGCCGCGCTGGTGAAACGTCACGCCCAGCAGGTGCAATGCATCGGCGTGTGCGGGCTCGCGCCGCAGGATGGCCCGGTACAGCCGCTCCGCATCGTCGAGACGGCCGGCGCGGTGCTGCCGAACAGCTTCGGAGAGCTCGTGGACCGCTTCGGGCATGGCTTGCGGCAGGCGGCAGGCAGAAGGCAGAAGGCAGTAGGCAGTAGGCAGTAGGCAGTAGGCAGTAGGCGAGCGGGGGACGTCACTCTCCCGACTCATGCAGAGACCAGTGCTCACCCACGGCGCACCTCATCGATCAGTCGCTCGAAGATTCCTGCGTATTCCGCGGCGGCGCGTCGGTCGTTGAACAGCACTTCGCTGCGCTCGGCGATTTCGCGGCGGGTGGCTTCGAGGCGGTCGCGGTCATTGGCCAGCGCGACGGCGATCCGCACGTAGTCGTCCGTGGTCTCGGCGACCAGATCGCCATAGTCCATGCGGCGGTAGAAGCCGGCCGTGTAGCGGCCCCGCAGGAACTGGGACGGCAGCGTGACGATCGGCCGCGCGAGGCTGAAGCCGTCGAACGCCGTCAAACCCCCGCCGTAATGCAGCGGGTCCAGCAGCACGTCGGCGCAATGGAGCAGGCTGCGATAATCCTCCAGCTCCAGCCGGGGCAGGAAGCGGATGCGGTCGAACACATCTCCGGCCGATTGCCGCAGCCGCTCGCGGAGTTGGTCCGATGCATAGCGGTTGCGGTCGAGCGTGATCGCCACCGTCCCGCGAGCATCGGTGCGCAGGATGCCGGCGATTGTTGCGTCGAAATCGGGATGCAGCTTCTGGATCTTCTGGGCGCACACATACAGCGGCGCCGACGCGGGCAGACCGAAGTCGTCCCGGTCCTTTGCTTCGGCGGGCGGCAGCTTGCGGCGCTGGCACGTCAGCAGGCTCTTTGCGCGGATCAGCCGCTCGCTGTAGTGCGCGTCGGCGTCGGGCAGTTCGCTGAATTCGTCCGACAGGAAGTAGTCCATCGCGGGGATGCCGGAAGTCACCGGCAGTCCGCCTCCGGTGCATTGCACGGCCGCCAGCCGGAAGAACGGCAGGAAGTAATTCGTCGCGTCGCTGCCCACCTCCCAGTGGTACAACAGGTCGAAGCGTGCGGCGCGCACGGCCTCGACCATGCGGTCGAGCCGCGCCGGCACGACGAGCGTCTCGACATGCTCGGCGTGAAGCTCGCGGCGGATTCGCGCGCGGCCGGACTCGGAGCAGACGATCGAGAGGTCGAAGCGCTCGTGGTCCAGTTGCTCGATGACTTGGCCGAGATAGCGCAGGAAGACACCTTCATGGCCGGTGGTGACGACGAAGCCGATCCGCGGGCGACCCCCCCTGCCCCCCCTTAGCAAGGGGGGGAGCCAATCCTTTCCCCCCCTTGCTAAGGGGGGGTTAGGGGGGGTCGCTGTCCGCTCGCCCGGCATCACCGACTCGAATACCCGCGCGTACAGCTCTTTCAGCGGCCGGTCGTCGCGGCCGTGGAACTGCAGGTTGTAGGGCGGCGGGCAGCCGACGCTGGCGAGTTCGGCCGCCGTCGTTCGTAGTCGCGCTTTCGCCAGCGGCTCGAGCTGCTCGCAGAGAAGCTGCCGGTACTCGTCGATGGCAGCATTATCGCGGGCGATCATCGGACACAGCGTCGCCGTCCACAACTTCCACAGCGGTTGGTCGCGCTGCGTGCGGAGGGCGCGACCATAAGCGGTGGCGGCTTCATCAAGCCGTTCCTGCAGTTTGCGGACGTTGCCGACAGCCACGCATGCCGGCAGGTCGTCGGGTCGGGCCGCGAGAATTCGCTCGAAGCATGCGGCGGCTTCGTCGAGGTCGCCGCGGGACTTTAGCGCGCTGCCCAGGTTGTGCCAGGCGGTGAAGTGGTTCGGGTCGAGGGCGATTGCCTCCCGGTACGCCGCAATGGCTTCGTCCAGACGCCCGGCGTCCTTCAACTCGTTGCCGCGGCGGAACGACCGTAGCACAAGCGTCTCGCTTGTGCGGCTTTCCGGCGACGCAATGGATTCCGCTGGTTGGAGCAAGCAAGCTGCTTGCTCTACGTGTGTGCTGGCGGGAAGCAGCATCGCGTGCAGCCACAGGTTGCGGCCGGCGGCGTTCTGCTCGACGTGCAACCATTCGACCGCGAAGCCCGCTTCGGTGAAGCGCTCGTGCCACCACGCCGGCTCCTTCACTGTCAGGTGCAACGGCTCGCCGAGCAGCTTCGGTCCGAAGCCGTCGGGAAACAGCGCGATCGCCACGTAGCACAGCTTGCTCGCGCACCCGCGGAAGTTCGCCAGCACCTCCGGCACGCGATCGGTGGGGATGTGCTCCAGCACGTCGGTGCAGATCACTGCGTCGAAGCGGCCGGGGAAGTCATCTCGCTTCCACAGACAGCCCACCGTGAGGACCTGCTCGCGGATCGAATCGAAGAACGGATCGAGGCAGTTCCCGGAGATGTCCATACCGTGGACGCGGAACTCGCCGCCATGCTCTTCGAGGAGCTTGCGCATCAGCTTTCCGCTGCCGCACCCGGCGTCGAGAACGCGTTCGACCTTGTGGGCGCGCAGCCGCTCGATGAGCTGCACCTTGTCGGCGTCCACCAGGCCGGGCGAGAAGGTGCGGTAGTCGTCGCAGGTCCAGATTTGTTCGTACTTCGCGCGCTCGCGCTGCGATTGGAGATCGCTCGCTGGGCGGGGGCGAGTTGGGTCGGGTGTTGAGGACGGAGGATGGAGGATGGAGGATGGCGTTCGTTCCCCGAACCGGCGGCCGCGCGTCAGTTCGTCGGCGATGCGCGCGAATACCGGTTCCCACTCGCCGGAGACCGGTTGCCGAAACAGCCGCATCGAGGGATACCAGGGCGTGTCGTCGCGCTCTCGCAGCCAGCGCCAGTTTGCCGAGAACGGCAGGAGCGTCCAGACGCTCACGCCCAGCGCACCCGCCAGATGCACCGTCGAATTGTCGACCGAGATCACCAGGTCGAGCCCGGAGAGGAGCGCCGCGAACTCGTCGAGATCGCGCAGCGGTTCGACGTCGTCGAAGCGGTGGATCCTCGCACCGCCGGCTGCGGCCAACGCCTCCAGTTCTTCGCGGCAGTCGCCGTACTGCACGCTGATGAAACTCGCGTCGGCCGCGGAGAACACCGGCAGCCATTGTTCGAGCGTCGTCGAACGGCGGCGGCGGACGAGTTTCTGCGCGCCGCCGCGCCACGAGATGCCGATCTTCGGCGCGTCGCCCAATTCGGCCAGTCGCCGCCGCCATTCCGCGACACGATTCGGATCGGCCGCAAGGAACTGCGCGATCGACGGAAAGGAATCGACATCCGGACGAAAGACGCGCGGCAGGTCTCCGGCGGCGACCTGCGCGTCCACGCCTGCGAGTGCTGCGCTCCCAGCGTTCAGCGGCCGCGGAACGATCTCGGCCCCGTGAAACGAGCGCTCGAAGAGCGGCACCAGCCGGCGGTCGCATTCGATCACGCAACGGCCGGCCGCGGCCAAAGCGTCGGGCAGGCACGAGGCAAACAGGATCTCGTCGCCCACACCCTGCTCGGCGTGGACCAGCAGCGTGCGGCCGGCCAGCGGCTCGCCCTGCCACCGCGGCCACGGCAGATTCCGCCGCGGTCCTTCGTAGTCCCAGCGGCTGTCGTATTCGGGCCAGCCGCGCTGATAATCTCCGGCGGCCAGCAGCGCGAGCGAGCGGTGGAAGCGGCCGTCGGCGCTGTCGGACCGGAGGCAAAGCGCCTCGTCATAGTGCGCGAGTGCGCTCGAGAGATCGCCGCGATCGACGGCCACTACGCCCAGATTGATTCTCGCCTCCACGAGCGACGGATCGCAGTCGAGTGCCCGGCGATAGCAGCGTTCGGCGTCGAGCGCGCGATCGAGATCCTTCAGCACGTTGCCCAGCCGGTAGTGCGCGAGAGCGTCCGCCGGGACCAGCGCAACCGCCCTTTCCAGGCAGGCTGCGGCTTCGTCGAGGCGATCGGCAGCGGCGTGGACGATGCCCAGGCCGCTCCAGGCGGTCGCTTTGTCCGGCGCGAGTTCGGCGCTCCGCGTGAAGGCTTCGCGGGCCTCGTCGTGCCGACCGTCGGAAAGCGCCAATTCGCCCAGCGAGATCCACGCGTCGACGCGGCTCTCGTCAGCCGTAATTACGTCGCGGAAGCAGTCGACCGCCCGCTGCCGTTCGCCGCGAGCGACGTATACCGAGCCCAGATTCAGTCGCGCATCGATGTCGCCGGACTGCAGCCGCAGCACCTGCCGAAAGCTGGCTTCGGCCCCATCGAGATCGCCCGCGTCTTTGAGCGCACAGCCGAGGTTATTGTGAATAGCGGCGACGTGCGGGGCGGCCTGAATCGCTTTGCGGTACTCCGCGATCGCTTCGTCCCGCCGCCCGAGTGCCTCCAGCGCGTTGCCGAGGTTATAGCGGGCGGATGCGAACTCCGGCTGCGCCGTCAGCGCGGCATGAAAGCTGTCGAGCGCTTCCTCGGCGCGACCCAGCTCCGCCTGCAGTCGCCCCAGGTTGTTGTGCGCTTCCGCAAAGGCCGGATGAATGGCGATGGCACGTCGGTAGTGGCGGATGGCGGCATCGCTACGGCCGGCGGCTTCATGGGCCATCGCCAGGTTGTAATGGCCGCCGGCGAACTCCGGCTCCAGTTCGACGGCGCGGCGGAAGGCACCCACCGCCTCGTCAATCCGGCCGAGCGACCGGAGCGCAGCGCCGAGATTACTGTGATACAGCGGCCGACCCGGATCGCGACGAATCGCGTCGCGGATGGACTGCACCGCCGCCCGATGGTCCCCCCGCTGATGCGCGGCCACGCCCAGAAGGTGCAGCGCATCGGGGTGCTCGGGCGCGAGCGCGAGCGTCTCACGGTACAGGGCATCAGCGCAATCGAGACGCCCCGCCTGATGCTCTTTGACGGCGGCGGCCAGAAGCTGGTCGAGACGAGACATGGTATCTCGTCTATCGGTCGGGCAGGCGGCGAAAGATGAACGGACTTTGCCGATTGTGCCCGATTTGCCGGCACAAAGGTTTAGTCGCGACTGGCCAGAGGAGCGCGGACGCGAGACGTGCACCAACCGCAGCGCTCCTCTGGCGAGTCGCGACTCAACGGATCTTAGGGTGCGGTGATGTCGCAGGCGACGCGGAAGCCGACTTCGTAGTCGCGGTACGTGGGCAGGTAGAAATCGCGGTTGGCGCTGCGGCAGAACTCGGCGCTGTCCCACCAGCTTCCGCCACGGAGGACGCGGCTGGTCCCGTTTGACTGTCCCTGCGGGTCGGTCAGCGGGCTCCAGCCGTAGTAGCCGCGATCGTAACGGTCCGAGCACCACTCCCACACGTTGCCGTACATGTCGTACAGGCCCCGGGAATTGGGCTTCATCTGGCCCACGTCGCCGGTGCGGCTGTCGGCGTTGTCGCGGAAGCGGGCATACTCGCCGAGGACAGCCGCGCTGTCGCCGAAGTGCCAGGTGCCGGACGAGCCGGCGCGGCAGGCATACTCCCATTCGGCCTCCGTCGGCAGCCGATACGTGCGCCCCGCGGCCGCTTCGCGCGGAAGACCGCTGAGCTGCCGGCAGAACGACTCGGCTTCCGTCCACGAAACCGTCTCGACGGGGAAGTTGCCGGTGGCGATGCCGCGGATCTTGCTCGCGCCGCTGCCGCTCGCAACGAAGTGGCTGGGATTCGTGCGCATCACGCGGCGGTACTGGTCCTGAGTGACTTCGTAGACGCCGATGTAGAACGGCCGCGAAATCCGCACGCGGTGCTGCGGCCGTTCCTGCTCCTGTGCGAGCGGGAGCGCATCGCTCGAACCCATCAGGAATTCGCCCGGTTCGATCCGCCGGAGCTGCATGCCCACGGTGTTCGTCACAACAGTCTTCTGAGAAGAGTCGGATCCACTGGCCGAAGCCGATTCCGTGGCACCCTTCGCCTCGCAGACCACGCGAAAGCCGACTTCATAATCGCGGTACGTGGGCAGGTAGAAGTCGCGATTGGCGCTGCGGCAGAATTCCGCGCTGTCCCACCAGCTTCCACCCCGCAGCACGCGCGACGTGCCGTTCTGCGGGCCCTGGGGATCTTCCGAAGGAGATTCGGCGTAGTAGTCGCGGTCGTAGTGGTCCGAGCACCACTCCCAGACGTTGCCCAGCATGTCGTACAGCCCCCACGCGTTGGGCTGTTTTTCGCCCACCGAGCCGGGACGGCCGCTGGCGTTGTCGCGATAGCGCGCAAAGCGGTCGAGGTTCGCCGCGCTGGAGCCGAACGGCCACGGCGTCCCAGCGCCGGCCCGGCAGGCGTACTCCCACTCGGCCTCCGTCGGCAGGCGATACGTGCGGCCGGCGGCCTTCTCTTCCGGCAGATCGGACAGCCGGCGGCAGAAGTCGCTGGCTTCCGACCACGAAACCGTCTCCACCGGCCAGCGATCGGTGGCGGCTTTTACCTTGCCCGCTCCGGGCCCGCTGCTGGAGAAGTGGCTGGGATTCGAGTCCATCACGCGGCGGAATTCGTCCTGCGTGACTTCATACACGCCCATGTAAAAGGGCTGCGTGAGCCGCACGGTGTGCCGCGGCTGCTCCTGTTCCTGGGCGTGCGACTCGGACGCAGCCGACCCCATGGAAAAGCTGCCGGCGGGGATCAGCCGCAGTTTCATACCGATGGAGTTGGTGATCGTCCCTGCGGCCGAATTCCCGCTTCCGCCGCTCTGCGAGGATCCGCCGCCCGCACCGTCGTTGCCGCCATTGCCGCCGCTTCGTGCGGGGGATGAGTTCCCGCCCGAGAACATGGCAATGGCCAGGAGCACCACGACAGTCAGTCCACCGGCCGCGGACCAGATGAGCACGGCCGTATCGGCGCTGCGGCGTTCGCGAACCGGCCGAGGTCGCGTGCCCGCCGTCGCCGCCGGCAGCAATTCGCCGCGGACGCTCCGCGCACCGGAGGGTGCCGCTGGTCGAATCGTCGGAGCGCTTTCCGCTGCCGGTCTCCCGGCGGGAACCACAGGAGCCACAGGAGGTGGGGCGACGACCGGCTGCGACGCCGCATCGTGCTCCGCTGTCTCCACGGGGACCCGTCGCGCCGGAGGAACGGGAGGCACTGCCGCAGGCTGCGGAACCGGCGCAGGAGGCTGCGGCACGGGCGCTGCAATCTTCGCCGCCAGTTCGTTGCGCAGCTTCTCGTCGTAGGCCGACTTCGATTGGCCGTTCAGCAGGCACAGCCGGGCCTGTGCGATCTCCGTCAGCAGTCGCTGCGATTCGGCGGCGTGCGGACCGGCGGCGCAGCGGTGCAGGTAAGCCATCTGCCGATTGGCCGCCGTGTCGATCACGTCCGGATCGTCCTCGAACAGCTCCAGCCCCAACAGCCGGTAATGGTGCGGGGGCTGGTGCTTCGGCGGAATGCCGAGCCATTTGTGATACGCATCGAATGCGGCCATCATCGCAAGTCTAGGAGCGGCCGAAGCGACGCCGCAAGGACGTGGACGCGACGCACCGACGATTCCTGTAGAGCCGCCGGCCCTGGGTGTGATAGATTCCCGCAACCGTTTCGAACTGCCAGGCGAGGGATCCACGGATGGGCCGCTTGCAACGCTCGATCGCCGCGGCCGGACTGGCGGCGGTGCTGGCCTCCGGAGCCTTCCTCGTCGTGCGCTGGCTGCCGATCGAGTTCCAGCCGGCCGAGACGGGTGAGCTCGCGCGGGGTAAATCTTCGCCGCCGACTCTCAGCAGGCGGCTCGCGAAGGGGAGCTTTGAAGACAGCTCCGAGCCGCGCGAGGTCGCTCGCCGGCCGCTCGCATTCGGTGACGCTGACGCGCAGGACGACTTGTGGCCCGTCTCATCGCCGCTGTTCGCCGACACGGGGTCGCGCGGCGGCGGGCGAACGACTGCGGACGTATTCGACAGCGGTTTCGACGCCGCTGCCGGACTTCTTGGGAAAAGGTTTGCGCCCGGCACGGCAGATCCCGAGCTGCGCAGCCGTGTCGCGACTTCAAAACGCGAAGGCCAGCGCTTCCAGTGGCAGGGAACCGACCTCGAAGGACGGCCCTGGCACATCGACTGGGCTCCCGCGAATGGAGTCCCTGGGGCGCTGGCCGTGGTGTTTCTGTCCATCGACTGCCCGATCGCGAACGCCTCGATTCCCGAACTCAACCGGCTGCACGAAGAGTTCGCCGGCCGCGGCGGATCGATCTACGGCGTGATCTCGAGCCGCGGCACGACGCGCGCCGCAGCCCGCCGGCACTTCGTCGAGTTCGACGCCGTGTTCCCCGTGCTGTTCGACGCCGCCGGCGAACTGCGCGAGCGGCTGGGTGCCACGCACGTGCCGCAGGCGATCCTCTTCGATCGGCACGGCCGGCTAGCCTACAGCGGGCGGATCGACGATCGCTACGCGTCCGTCGGCCGCAAACGTCCCACTGTGGAAAGGCGCTATCTGCAGGCGGCGCTGGAGGCCGCACTGGAGGGGCGGCCCGTCCCGGTGCCGCAGACGGAACCGGTCGGCTGCCTGATGGAGGATCTACCGTTGGAGGACGCTGCGGCGGTGGTCACGTGGTGCCGCCATATTGCGCCGCTCGTCTGGTCGCGGTGTGCCGGCTGTCACCGCGCGGGAGAAGTCGCCCCGTTCCCGCTCTTATCGTATGAAGACGTTGCCGGGCGGGCGCGACAGATTGTGGCGGTTACGCACTCGCGGCTGATGCCGCCCTGGCGTCCGGAGCCGCAGTTCGGCCGCTTCCGCGACGAGCGGCGGCTGAGCGAAGCGGAACTGGCGTTGCTCGAAGGCTGGGCCGCCGCGGGCGCGCAGCGCGGCAATCCGGAGGATCTGCCGACGCCGCCGGAGTTCATCAGCGGCTGGCGTCTGGGCAAGCCGGATCTGGTGCTGGAACTGCCCCAAGAGTTCACGGTGCCGGCCGAGGGCAACGACATCTACCAATACTTCGTGCTGCCGACGGGCCTCACCGACGACCGCATGGTGCGGGCGATCGCGTTCCGGCCGACGAACCCGCGCGGGGTGCACCCCGCCAGCCTGTGCTACGACACGTCCGGCGCCGCGCGGCGGCTCGACGACGAAGAGCCGGGGCCGGGTTACGCACGCTTCGGCGGAGCGGGCTTCGCTCCGGGGGGCACGCTGGGCGGCTGGGCGCCCGGCGTGACGCCGCGGTTTTTGCCGGACGGTCTCGGCCGGCCGCTGCCCGCCGGATCGGACGTGGTCGTGCAGATTCACTACCGACCGGTGGGGCGTCCGGAGCGCGATCGCTCGCGAATCGGCCTTCACTTCGCCAAATCGCCCGTCCGTCAGGAACTGTCCGAGATCCTCGTCGCCAACATGGACCTGCGTATTCCGGCCGGCGCACAGCGGCACGGGCATCACGCGAGTTATGTGCTGCCGGTTGGCGTCACCCTGCACGCCGTCGCCCCGCACATGCACCTGCTGGGACGCGAGGTGAAGGCCGTCGCCTTCCTGCCCGACGGCCGCGTGCAGCCGCTCGTCTGGATCCGCGACTGGGACTTCAACTGGCAGGACCAGTACTTCTACGAGCAGCCGCTGGAGCTGCCCCCTGGCACACGCATCGATGTGCTGGCCGTGTATGACAACTCGGCCGCGAACCCGGCCAACCCGAACGCGCCGCCGCAGGACGTCCGCTGGGGGGAGCGCTCGGTCGACGAAATGGGCATCTGCTATCTCGACGTGACGTGCGCGACCCCGGAAGAACGCGCGCGACTCGCGGCGCACAACCAGGCCGAGTTCGCCCGCCAGTTGCGCGAGCACCCGTGGCTGCTCGAGCGCCGCTGAAACGGTGACAAGGTGACGGGGTGACGGCGCGATTCCGAGTTCACCCCCGCACACCGCCCCGCTTTGCCTCTTCGCGGCGCCAAAGAGTCTCCGCGCCCTCCGCGCCCTCCCCCCCTCGTCTGACTTCTGCGCCCCCGTCGCGTAGAATGCAGTCGATGCTGCACCCCACCACCACGCCTGCGGCGACCAGCACCATCGACGAAGCCCTTGCGGCGCTCCGCGCCGGGCGGATCGTCATTGTCGTCGATGCGGCCGAGCGCGAGAACGAGGGCGACTTCATCGCCGCGGCCGAAAGCGTCACGCCCGAGATGGTGGATTTCATGCTCCGCATCGGCCGCGGCGAACTCTGCGCGCCGATGTCCCCCGACGTGGCCGACCGGCTGTCGCTGTCGCCCATCGTGCAGGACGAGCGGAACACGGCACCGCATCGCACGCCGTTCCTCACGCCCGTCGACCACCGCGAGGCCGGCACCGGCGTCAGCCCCGAAAGCCGTGCCCTCACACTCCGGCGGCTGAGTCTCCCGCAGGCCCGAGCCGAAGAATTCGTGCGGCCCGGCCACATCCACCCGCTCGCGGCCAAAGAGGGCGGCGTCCTCCGCCGCGCCGGCCACACCGAGGCCACCATCGACCTTCTGCGAATGGCCGGCCTCCGGCAGGTGGGCGTGCTCATCGAGATCTGCAGCCAGACCTCGCACGGCATGGCCGACTTCGCCGAGCTCGAGCGGCTCTCGGCCGAGCACGCCATTCCCATCGTCACCATCGAAGAGCTGATCCAGCACCGCCGCATCCGCGAACAGCTCGTGCACCGCGTGGTCGAGGTGCCGCTGCCGACGCGGCAGTTCGGCACGCCGAAAGTCATTGCCTACCGCGTCGAGCACGAAACGCACGAGCCGGTGGCCATCGTGTGGGGCGATCTGGAGAGCGTGCCGGCGCCGCTGGTGCGGATGCATTCCTCGTGCTTCACCGGCGACGTGCTCGATTCGCTCCGCTGCGACTGCGGCGACCAGCTTCACATGGCGATGGAAACGATCCACCGCGAAGGCGTGGGGGCCGTCGTGTACCTGCCGCAGGAAGGCCGCGGCATCGGCCTCATGGCGAAGCTGCAGGCCTACAAGCTGCAGGACGAGGGCCACGACACGGTCGAAGCCAACGAAAAGCTCGGCTTTCCGCCCGACATGCGGGACTACATGATCGGCATGCAGATCCTGAAGGACCTGGGCCTGCGCGACGTGCGGCTGCTCACCAACAATCGCAAAAAGACCGATGCCTTCACGCTGTCCGGCATGGACCTGCGGCTCGTCGAGCAAATCCCCATCGTCGCTCCCCCCGAGGAACACCGCCGCCGCTACATGGCCGCCAAGCGCGAGAAGCTGGGGCACCTGCTGCCGGACGAGACTTCGTAAGGGTCAAGAAACGTGGACGCGATCAGCAGTAACGCACTCGAATTCTCTTACGAAGGCATTCCCGCCGGATACTTCGACG
>JAHWKJ010000488.1 GCA_019347905.1 Planctomycetota bacterium | reverse complement strand
AGAAAGGTATCGTCCTCGTGTACGAGGCAATACTCGCACAAGCCATACGCTCGGCTGGAAACAAGCTGTCGAAGCTCAACGCTGACATAGCTTGTCATTGCGAACAGAGCATTCTGGCCCGGGCCTTCGCGAGCCGCATGAGGTGCTCGGCCTGCAGAAAGTGTGCAAGTTCGGAGGCTTCGTCAGCAGTCAATCCGACCGTCTGTTCCTTGTGAATCAGGGTCGGCCACGTAATCCTTCGTGTCCTGCGACGGCTCGAAATCGGCAACGGCGTCGGGAGTGGACCCGCGGGCGATGAATTCCACAATTTCGTCGTAGGCTCGGCTCATGGCCTTCATCATATGCGGCGATTGAGTCACTTCATTTGACTGTGGACCACGGCAAACACCGCGTCGACTTCGACCGAAAAGCCATCAAGTTCCACGGAAGTCGCGGACTGACCCGCGGCGAATTCGCCGTGAAGGCGATAGTCGCTGCCGTCGAGCACCAGCACGGCGATCGTGCGCCGCTCTGGATCGACGATCCAGTATTCCGGAATTTGTGCGCGGGCGCATTCGTCGCGCTTCGTTTCCAGATCGCGCTTGCGGTTGCGTTCGCCCGGGCTCACAACTTCGACCAGCAGCCGCGCTCCGTGGGGTTGTCCGTGCGGATCGGCGGGAACGTGCTCCTGGCCGAAGACGCCAATGTCCGGCTCGCGGTACTTTCCGGGGCGGAGTCGCACGGGAAGCGGCGCGAACAGGACGCGTCCGAGGTCGCGCGGCTCCGCGAAATCGTGCAGGCGGCGATAGAGGAACTGGACGATCGCCTGGTGCAGCCAACTCGGCATGGGCAGGAACTCCAGCACGCCGTCCGAGAACTCGATCAACTGGTTCGTGTCGAGCGCGAGGTATTCCTGCTCAGTCCACTCGCCCTGCCGCGGGTACAAGCGGGCGATCTCCCACGTGAGTTCGCCGAGACTCGAACCGGTCTCGCGGAGCTCGCGTTCCTTGGAAAGGGGAGTCTCGAATGCAGTTGCAGACATTGCGTCCCTTGTGCGATGGTCTCGACACGGACGTCAGCGGTGATTGGGTCGGACTCGCCGCTCAATCATCGCAAGGCAGTCCGACGGTCGTCCTGCTGGTTCATCCATTTCACCAGTCGTTGTGGCGATCCACAACCCCGGTCGCCGTGAGGCGCTAGGTTTCGGCACTCTGGGGCGGCTGATAAACTGGCTGGGCTGTGGGCGGCGTTTGCCGCGGATTGAGTCCATACGTTTGAGGAGCACCTGCGAGTGTATGGCATCGACTTCTCGCAGCGCATGATCATTGCGGCTGTGCTGTTCGCCTCCACCACACTGGCGATGGTGCAGGCGTCCGCGCCGCTGGCGGAACAGCTTCGGGCGATCCGGAGCATAGGGCCGGAGGGGCGGGGCGGCGTGGAAGCCGGCCGGGCCGCCCGCGAACTCGCGCAGGCTGATCCGGCGGCGCTGCCGGAGATTCTCGCGGCGTTTGAGGACGCCGGTCCGCTTGCGGTCAACTATCTGCGGAGCGCCGTCGAGACGATCGCCGACCGCGCGAAAAAGGCACAGCGGCCGTTGCCGGTTGGCGAGCTGGAGCAGTTCGTCGGCGACCGCTCGAATCATCCGCGCGCCCGGCGGCTGGCGTATGAGCTGCTCGAAGACACCGATCCGCCGCGGGCCGAGAAGCTGCTTGCCGACATGGTCGACGATCCAAGTGCCGAGCTGCGGCGGGAAGCCGTGCAGCAGCGGATCGACCGGGCGAAAGAGCTGGACGAGCAGGCGAAAGCGGCTGACGGTTCGAAGCGCGAGCAGCTTCTGGCGAAAGCCGAAGCGACCTGGCGGGAAGCGTTCGCCGGGGCCGTCGACGACGATCAGGTGAAAGAGATCGTGAAGCCCCTCGAACGGCGGGGGCACAAGATCGACCTCCAGGAGCATTTCGGCTTCATCGCCGACTGGCAGATCATCGGCCCGTTCGACAATCGCGAGAAGGCGGGCTTCCAGGCGGCCTACCCGCCCGAGAAAGAGTTCGACCCCGAGGCCTCGTACGACGGTCAGCTCGGGCGTGTCGCGTGGCAGCCGGTCTCGACGGCGGACCCGTACGGCATCCTGGACATCGCGAAGGAGCTGGAAAATTATAAGGGCTCGTGCATGTATCTCACGGCCGAGGTCGTCAGCCCCCGCCAGCGCGACGTGCAGATCCGGCTGGGTACGCCCAACGCCTGGAAGCTGTGGGTGAACGGCGAGCCGGTCTTCGGCCGCGAGGAGTACCACCGCGGCATGAAGATCGACCAGTACAAGGTCCCAGCAATGCTCAAGGCCGGCTCGAATCGCCTGCTGTTCAAGATCTGCCAGAACGAACAGAAGGAAGATTGGGCGCAACGTTACCAGTTTCAGTTGAGGGTGACGGATGAAGCCGGCGCGGCAATCGACACGGCCGAGACGCCGGGGCCGGCAGCGAAATCGGAATGATCTCGCGGCGGCGTGATGCATTGCATTCAATAGCTCACTTTCCACTGCCTGAGGCACGGACCCACAGCCATGAGACGGCGATCGATTGTCAGAGACATCTGGTGCCAACTCACCATGCTGGCGATTGTCGGCAATGTGTGCGCCGCAGACTGGCGGCAGTTCCGCGGGAATGACGCCGATGGTGTGCTGAAAGGCGCAGCCGGGCCGCGGTCGTTTGAGCATCAGCCGTGGTCGGCGGAACTGCCGGGCCGCGGCCTTTCCGGGCCGATTGTCGTCCGGGACCGCGTGTTTGTCACCGCGGCCAGCGGGTACGAGCAGGATCGGTTGCACGTTTTGTGCTTTGATAACGCCGGCGGCGAGCCGCTCTGGGAGCGGCAGTTCTGGGCCACCGGCCGCACGCAATGCCATCCGAAGATGTCGGTGGCCACGCCCACTCCCGCCAGCGACGGGCAGCGGGTGTTCGCCTTCTATTCCAGCAACGATCTGGCCTGTCTCGACCTGGATGGAAACCTATTGTGGTACCGCGGCATCGGCCACGATTATCCCAATGCCTCGAACAGCGTGGGCATGGCGTCGTCGCCGCTCGTTGTAGGGAACACGCTCATCGTGCAGGTGGAAAGCGACGCCGAGGCGTTCGCGCTGGGCCTCGACGTCGAGACGGGCCTTGCGCGCTGGAAGATCGACCGGCCGCGGCGCGCTAACTGGACGTCGCCGAGCCTGATCGAGCGCGCTGGTGGCGAAGGGCCGCTGGTGCTGTTGCAGTCCTCAGCCGGCGTCTCGGCCGTCGAGCCGGGCAGCGGCCGCGAAGTCTGGAAGTACACGGAAGGCGCCGCGACGATTCCTTCCGGCGTCGCCAAAGGACAGCAGTTGTACGTGCCCTCGCACGGTTTGACCGCCCTCAGGCACATCCCCGGCAGCGAATCTCCCGAGCTGTTGTGGCGCGAGCAGCGGCTCGGTCCGGCGACCGCCAGCCCGCTCGTCGTGGGAGAGCAGGTTTACGTCATCAACAGTGCCGGCGTGTTGAACGCCGGCCGGCTGAGCGACGGCGAACTCGTCTGGCGGCTGCGGATCGAAGGCAGCTACAGCGCCAGTCCGATTGCAGTGGGAGACCTGCTGTATGCCGTCAACGAGGCCGGCGTGGCGAAAATCGTGCGGCTGGGCGAGAGCGAAGGCGAAATCCTCGACGAGCACGAATTCGGCCAGACCGTGCTGGCCACGCCGGCACTCGCCGGCGGTGCGCTCTACATCCGCGGAGAGAGCCACCTGTGGAAAGTCGGCGGCGGGACGAAAGCGCTGAACGTGGCTCCGTAGCCCGCTACCCTGTGGCATCGCGGATCGAGCCTACGCCGTCCGAAAGATTCCGCAGGCATTCCCGCCACGTCGAACCGGCCGCCAGCACCGTGCACAGCGGCTGGCATTTCTCGACAAGAATGTCAAATGCCGGCAGGTCCGCAAACCACGTCCCCGGCTCGACCGGCGCGCGGTTCGGCGACGGAAGGGCAACTGGCAGGTGTGCAAGTTGCCGTCCTGTGACGGGGCGGGAGGCGTAGAGAATCGTCTTCGCCACGATCCGTCGTTGCGAACCCCGTTGGTGCCGCTCGTTGGACTCTCGAATCGCGGCGGCGGCCTCGCGAGCACAATCGCCAGCCGAGTCTCCCACGCACGCACGGCAATGCCAGTCGATAAGAGGCAGGCCAAGTGCGTGCTCCAGGACTTCCATGGAGGCGGTGTAGCGAGGATTGACCTCCACGGGCACCGGACCATCAGCAGTGTCGATGAAGTCCACACCCCACAGCCCGCGCAGGCCAAGCTGTGTGGCGAGCCTTCGAGCCGTTTCATCCGACTGCCGCGCGGCCGGAGTGTCGCATCCCATCGGACCGATCGAGCCGCAATATGCGAACGGTGCCGGGGGCTCCATCGCACGGGACGGATCGTGCCCGCCGATCCGCTGCCGCGTGCAGCCGATGAGGATCGTCTCGCGCGACGTGCTGAGATAGGCCGCGGAAAGCGACAGGCCCGTCAACCGCCGCTGAAAGAAGTGTGCAGAGGCAGGCACGGCGCCGCCGTCCCAGACGCGGATCGCACGGCCGCCGGCGCTTCGCCACGGCTTGATGAGCCAGCTTCCATCGACTGGCGGGGGATCGTGATGTAGCCGGACCTCCGCGTAACCATGTCCGTGCTCGCGCAACATCTCCGCCAGAATGAAGGGATCTCGAACGATTTGCAGGACATCGGTCGGATTGCCAAGCAGCGGCCGCGATTGCGAGATGGTTTCAATGAGGCGTCCGCTATTCTCCAGCGCGCCCGTGTACATCCACGGACCGGGCGGTGCCGCT
>JAHWKJ010000040.1 GCA_019347905.1 Planctomycetota bacterium | reverse complement strand
GGTCGCCAAGGCCGTCCGCCGGGCGCGCTCGGGCCTCAAGGATCCCAAGCGGCCCACCGGCGTGTTCCTGTTCAGCGGCCCGACCGGCGTCGGCAAGACGCTGCTGGCGAAGACGCTCGCCGAGTTCATGTTCGGCGAGGAGGACGCGCTGATCCAGATCGACATGAGCGAGTACCAGGAGAAGCACAACGTCAGCCGGCTGATCGGCGCTCCTCCGGGCTACGTCGGCTATGAAGAGGGCGGCCAGCTCACCGAGCGCATCCGCCGCCGCCCCTACGCGGTGGTGCTGCTCGACGAAATCGAAAAGGCCCACCCCGAGGTCTACAACATGCTGTTGCAGATCATGGAGGAAGGGCACCTCACCGACAGCTTCGGCCGCAAGGTCGATTTCAAGAACGTCGTCCTCATCATGACGACCAACGCCGGCGCGCAGACGATCGCGCACGGGGCCGGCTTCGGCTTCGGCAAGCGCGACGAATCGGCCAGCTACGAGAACATGAAGCGCGAGCTCATGCAGACCTTGCAGAACGAGTTCAAGCCCGAGTTCATCGGCCGGCTGGACGAAGTCGTCGTGTTCCGCAAGCTGACGGAGCCGGACCTGATGCACATCGTCGACATCGAGCTGTCGAAGGTCCGCGAACGGCTGGGCGAGAAGGGCCTGCGGCTCGAATTGGTCGACGAGGCCAAGGCCTTCGTCATCGAGAAGGGCCAGGAGCACGGCGGCCTCGACTACGGCGCGCGGCCGCTGCGGCGCTCCGTCGAGCAGTTCATCGAAGACCCGCTTTCGGAAGAGCTGCTCCGCGGCGCCTTCGAGGGCAAGAACCTGATCACCGTGAGGGTGAAGGAAGTCGGCGACCAGAAGCAGCTCGACTTCGTCGGCTCGACCGAAGCCCCAGCGATCGAGAAAGAGCTGGTGCCCGCCGGCGCGGCGGAAGGCTCGGAGGAGCACGCGAGCTGAGCCACGCTCAGCAATCAAATGATCGATCACAGCGGGGCCAGGACGATCTGGCCCCGCTGACTTTTTGTGGGCGCCGATCCACGAGGATATGCTGCCATGACCTCGCCGACGCGACGAGAAGTCCTGCAAGTGCTTGGCGAGCTCAGCGAGCACTGTCCGGACATGCGGTGCGGCCAGTTGATCGTGAATCTGTCGGTAGTCGCTCGGGGCGCGACGGCAGAGGCCGTCTGGGACATGGAAGATGATGAGCTGCTTGCGGCCGCGCGTCGCGAACTCGCCGTTTTGCGGAAGCGTGCTGCATCGCTTGCCTGACCACGGGGCCGTGTCGGTCTACTTGCTCGAACTTGCTTCACGAAGTCGGGCAGCCGATACTCACCGTGAACATTCGCGGGCGAGTCCAAGACGGCGTGGTCGTGCTGGAGGCGGGTCCGGTGCTGCCAGAGGGAACGGTGGTAAATGTCTCGTGCGCGGAGCTTGCGCCTGCAGAAGGAAATGGTCAGAAGCGTCGCGTGGTCCTGCCGCTCGTGCCGTCGGAACGTCCAAGCAGCGTTATGTTGATCGCCGATCGCGTGGCAGCACTCACTTGATCGTTCCCGCCCTGCGATAGTCGGCTCACATCTAATCGCGCTGATGGAGAGCTGCCTCTGCCCGGCGGGGGTTCCGGTCGAACGACTGACTGGTCGGCGTCGACGATGCGTGCCCCCAGCGGCCTGAAAATCGAGGATGTCATTGTCGGGGCCGGTGCTGTCGCCGAGCCCGGAGCCACCGTCACGATCGAATGTCGCGGCTGGCTCAACCGCGGCGACGAGTTCGGCAGCAGCTTGGAGTCATTCCGTATCGGGCAGCGGCGGCTCATCGCCGGCTTAGAGCGCGGCGTCATCGGCATGCGCGTCGGCGGCGTTCGCAAGTTGCGAGTCAGTCCGCATCTCGCTTATCGTGATCAAGCAGTTCCCGGGGTTCCGCCCAACGCGGTCCTGAACTTCGAGGTCAAGCTGCTCAGCGTCGAGAAGACCGGAGTCATAATGAGCACACAACCCCTTCTCATCGCCGGAAGCTGGCGCGCTTCGGCCGGCACGGAGACGTTTCACGCGACGAATCCCGCGACCGGGGACCCGCTGCCGGGGGAATATCCTGTCAGCCCGTGGTCGGAGATTGTAGAAGCGCTGTCAGTCGCCGATGCGGCGGCGCGGCGGGTGCGCGGCTGGTCGGGGGAGCGCTTCGCGGCATTTCTCGAAGCATATGCCGAGCGGATCGAAGCGAGGACCGATGAGCTGGTCGCGATGGCGCACCGGGAGACGGCGCTGCCGGCTTCGCCTCGGCTGAAAGACGTTGAGCTGCCGCGCACCACAGGGCAGCTTCGGCAGGCGGCCGCGGCGGCGCGCGAAGGCTCGTGGGCGCTGCCTACGATCGATACGAAGGCGAATATCCGCTCGATGTATGGGCCGTTGGGGCCGGTGGCGGTGTTCGGACCGAACAACTTTCCGTTCGCCTTCAACGGCGCGAGCGGCGGCGATTTCGCCGCGGCGGTCGCGGCCGGCAACCCCGTCATTGCCAAGGGACATTCGTCGCATCCGGGCACCTCGCGACTATTGGCTGAGGCCGCGCACGAAGCGGCCCAGGCCACCGACATGCCGCCGGGGTTCGTGCAGCTCATCTACCGCACCAGCCACGAGGACGGCAGGCGGCTGGTCTCGCATCCGCTGATCGGCGCGACCGGATACACGGGCAGCCGCAGCGCGGGACTGGAGCTGAAGGCCGCCGCCGACCGCGCCGGGAAGCTCATCTATCTGGAGCTGTCAAGCATCAATCCGGTGTTCGTGCTGCCGGGGGCGCTCGAGGAGCGGCTCGAGAAGATTGCCGACGACTTCACCACAAGCTGCCTGATGGGCGCCGGCCAGTTCTGCACGAATCCGGGCCTCGTCGTGCTGAAAGCCGGCGGCCGCACCGAGGATTTCGTCGCGGCCGTCGCCGAGCGCTTTCAGAAGGCCCCGGCGGGCACGCTGCTGAACGAAGGCGTGCAGAAGAGCCTCGCCCGCGGTTTCGCGGCCCTCAAGCAGGCCGGCGCGGAAGTCGTCACCGGCGACGAAGCCGGCGGCGGCCAGGGCGTCTCGTATCGCAATACGCTCCTGCGGGTTTCCGGCAAGCGCTTCCTCGAAGAGCCGGAAGCGCTGCAGACCGAAGCCTTCGGCAACAGCTCGCTGTTCGTGGTGGCCGCCGACGACGAGGAACTTTTGCAAATCGCGGAGCGGCTGGAGGGCAACCTGACCGGTGGCGTCTACAGCGACACCCGCGGCGGCGACGACGGGCTGTACGATCGGCTGGAGCCGCGGCTGCGTCCCCGGGTCGGGCGGCTCTTGAACGACAAGATGCCCACCGGCGTGGCCGTCAGTCCCGCGATGAACCACGGCGGCCCCTATCCGGCGACCGGCCATCCCGGCTTCACCGCGGTGGGAATCCCGGCCGCGCTGCGGCGGTTTGCGATGCTCTTGTGCTACGACGGCGTGCGCTCCGAACGGTTGCCGCCGCTGCTGGCGAACGAGAACCCCGGCGGCGCCTGGCGGCTGGTCGACGGACGGTGGACGCAGGAGGCGGCGCGAGGCGCTTGAGCCGCGGCAGCGGCGTCGGATCGTAGCCCACGGCGTGAGCGCGTGAGCCGTGGGGAACGATCCAACCGCGAGTTCGCCGAGCCCCGGCAGGGGCGACAGAACGACGTGGCTTTCTGTCGCCCCTGCCGGGGCTTCGGCCGTTGTTACGCGTCTTTTCCCCACGGCTTGCGCCGTGGGCTATCCTCTGCCGCCGCTGCCGCGGCTCACGTTGAGCCTCTCAGATGCAGCCAGAACTCGACGTTGCCGCCGCTGCCTTCGTAAGGCGAGCGCCGCCGGTCGACAATCCGCAGCGCTTGTGGACACGCGGCGGACACTCGCTCGAGCACGTCGTCGAGCCGTTCTTGTAACAGAACTCCGCCCTCCAGCCACTCCCGCGGCGCTTCGTACTGGGGTTTCACCAGCGAGAGTGCGCAGCCGCCGGGAACGAGCATCTCGGCAGCGGCCGGCAGAATCTTCGCCTGCGGCGTCCAGCCGGCGTCGATCGCCACGAGGTCGACCGGGGCTGGCGGCCGCCAGTGGAGGGCATTGTTCCGCTCGCAGACTTCCACACGCGGGTCGTTGCGCAGCTTCCACGCCAGCGTCCCGTAGGCGGTATCGACGGTGAACACGCGGGCGGTCCCTTGCTGCAACAGGCAGTCGGTGAAGCCGCCGATGTTCGCGCCCACATCGACCGCCGTCGCGCCGGCCGGATCGACTCCGAACGCTTCCAGCGCAAATGCGAGCTTCATGCCCCCGCGAGTGACGTAGGGGCAATCGGCGGGCCGAATAGAACGCGCACGGGCCATGCGGCCATCGTATCAAACGGTCCGGCCGACGGTGAATCTGCGTCCGTTCGGCACACAGGGCCGCACGCCGCGTTCTAAGATCCTCCGCCGGGCCGGAATTCGTGTGCTAGGTTTGTGTAGCCGATGCTTGCTCGTGCGCGCGGCTCCGCACCACGAGTTGCAACCGGCACGCGCCAACGACCGTCTCCAACCGGATGCATGCCATGAAGACCGCACGCCGTACGCCGCACAACGACCGTCGCCGGGGAGCGGCGCTCGTGGAAATGGCCCTCGTGCTGCCGATTTTCATCACGGTGACGCTGGGCATCATCGAGTTCGGCCGGGCGATGATGGTCGGCCAGCTCGTGACCAACGCCGCCCGCGAAGGCGCGCGGCTGGCCGTCGTCGACGGCACGACCAACGCCGAGGTCGAGCAGGCGATCTACGACTTCCTGCAGGCGTCGGTGAACGTCGCTCCGGCAGACGTGATTGTGACGATCACGGTCGAGGAGTACCCCGGGAATCCCGATCCCGGCAACGAGGTCGCCAACGCCGGCCCCCGCGACCTGGTCAGCGTGCGCGTGCAGGTTCCCTACAACAAGGTGAACTACATCAGGGCCAAGTGGCTCGACGGCAAGAACCTCGTCGGCCTGGCCGCGATGCGGCACGAGTGAAAGACGGCGGCTGAATCCGCGTCGAAGACACGTGAACCCCGGGGACGCTGCGCCACGCCGCCAGTGCCGCGAGCGGCTCATTCGGCAGAGCCCGCGGCAGGGCACGACACGCATTGCAACCGCACGACCGGGCTCGCCCCGGTCGGCAGATGATTTTGCACTACCCCGAGAACTCTCTGCACGTAACATCCTCCGCCGTGTCTGGCCGAGGCCGGGGCCGCCGGCAAAGCGTGTGGAAGTCGGAAATCGATCCTCGGCGGCCCCGGCCCCGGCCCCGGCCAGACACCTTCACGAGGGGATCGTCTGCCAGCCGGCCGGTAGTGCAAAATCACGCTCCCACTGCGGCAAGCGCAGTGGTGAATGTCCTGACATTGCAAAGTGCGTCGCATGCTGCCCGCGGCAGCCACTCCCATACCTGACGAATGGCTGTCGGCCGGGTACGATGGGACGCAGATGGCGCGGGCTGGTGAACCACGCGGCAGCACATTGCCCGCAACAGTTCGCCGCCGGCAGCCCTTCCGTCCCCGCGGAACACGAGCCACGGACATGCGGCATCGACTGGCGCTCATTGCCTATTGCGCTGCGGGTCTGGCGGCGTGGGCGCCGTTGCCTGCCGCGGCATCCGATGCCGCCGACCGCCGCGCCGCGCTGGAGTTCTTCGAGAAGCGCATCCGGCCGGTGCTCGTGCAGTCGTGCTACGAGTGCCACTCGGCGAAGACAGCCACGCCGAAAGGCGGCCTGCGGCTCGACAGCCGTCAAGGAGTGCTCACAGGCGGTGACTCCGGTGCGAGCATCGTTCCCGGCAAGCCCGCAGAGAGCCTGCTGATCGAGGCGCTGCGGTATGAGTCGCTCCAGATGCCGCCCAAAGCGCAGCTTCCGCAGGAAACAATCGCCGACTTTGTGCGGTGGATTGAGATGGGAGCGCCCGATCCGCGCGACGGCGCCGATAGCGCGGCGGACGACGACTCGTGGCAGACGATCCTCGCGGCCCGCCGCGACTGGTGGAGCCTGCGGCCCGTGATCGATCCGCCGGTGCCTGCGAGCGGCGCCGGCTGGGCGGCGCACGCCGTCGACCGGTTCATCGCCAGTCAGCTCGAAGACGCGGGACTGGCGCCCGCTCCGCCGGCCGACGCTCGGACGCTCATCCGTCGCTTGTCGCTCGTGCTCACGGGACTGCCGCCGGCGTGGGACGACGTCGAACGGTTCCAGCAGGCGTTTGCGGAAGATTCGGACGCCGCCTGCGCGGCGCTGGTCGATCGGCTGCTGGCATCGCCGCACTTTGGCGAGCGCTGGGCCCGCCACTGGATGGACGTCGTCCGCTTCTCGGAGACGCACGGCAACGAGTGGAACTATGAGGTGCACCACGCGTGGCGGTACCGCGACTATCTCATCCGCGCCTTGGGCGCCGATGTGCCCTGGGACCGGCTGGTTCGCGAGCACATCGCCGGCGACCTGCTCGAGCCTCGCTGGAACAATGAGCTGCAGTTGAACGAGTCGCCGATCGGCACGGCGTTTTACCGCTTTGGCGAGGTCAACCACGATGACTGCGTCTCGCTGACGTCGATCGGCTACGACATTCTGGACAATCAGATCGACACGCTATCGAAGGCGTTTCAGGCGACGACGATCGCCTGTGCGCGGTGCCACCACCACAAGCTGGACGCAGTCTCGATGGAGGACTATTACGCGCTCCTGGGCATCCTCAAGAGCTCGCGGCCGACGGCGCACACGCTCGACGCGGCAGCGGTGAACGCGGCGCCGCTGAAGCAGTTGCGGAAACTGAAGCCGCTGATCCGCGAGGAAGTCGCCCGCCATTGGCAGTCGCAGGCGGAGCTTCTGCCGCGTTACCTGCTGGCAGCCGACGCGCAGCTTCGCGGCGCCGCAGAGGCGGGGTCTCTGGCGGAGGGGCTGGAGCCCGCGCGGCTGGAGAAGTGGGTCGCCGCGCTCAAGGTCGAGAATCCCGGGCTCGATCATCCGGTCCGCGCCTGGCAGACGGCCACGCGGGCCGAGGCGCCTGCCGCAAAATGGCAGGAGCTTGCGGCCGAGCATGCCGCGGCTCGCGAATCGCATGCCAGTTTCAACACGAACGACTTCTCCGCGTTCGGAAACTTCCGGCCGCAGGCGGGTTCTGATCACGAGCTCGCCGCGAGCTGGCACGCGACCGGACAGGGGCTTCGCGACGCTCCTGCGGCCAGCGGCGACTTCACGATCGCCCACACAGGAGACGACGCGCTGGCGTCGATCCTTCCGGCCGGCACATACACGCACACGCTCTCGCAGAAGCTGAACGGCACGCTGCGCTCGCCGTTGCTGCCGGCGGGGTGGAAGTACCTCAGCGTGCAGGTGCTCGGCGAAAAAACCAGCGCCTTCCGGCTGGTCTCGAACAACTGCCAACTCAACTACGCCAACTACCGCGCCCTCACGTCGGCGAAGCCGACGTGGGTCACCTTTCCGATTCCCGAACAGGGGCAGGCCCTGGGCACGTTCGCCGAGCTGGTGACGAAGTTCAACAACCCGAAGTTCCCCGACCAGCTCGGCACGCTCGGCGGCGATACAAGCAATGCGCGCATCCCTTGGTCGGAAGCGGCCGCCGACCCGCGCTCCTGGTTCGGCATCCGGCAGGCGGTCTTGCACAACCAGCCGGACCCGCCGAAGCCTGATCTCACGGCGCTTGCGCGATTGTTCGCCAATGCCGAAGTGGTGACGTCGCGCGAGACCGTCGCCGCCCGCTATGGCGAGGCCGTCGGGGCCGCGGTCGCCGCCTGGTCGGCGGGTACGGCGACGGATGACGACGTCGAATGGCTGTCGTGGGTGCTCGAACACGGTCTGCTCGATCATTCGCTCGCCGCCTCCCCGCGGCTGGATCAACTCGTGACCGAATACCGGCAGATCGAACACGAGCTCCAGCAGCCGCGGCTGGCGCCTGGGCTGGCCGATCCGCCCGGCGAAGGCTACGACCATCCGCTGCTGGAACGGGGAGATTACCGTCAGCCGGGCCGGCCCGTCCCGCGACGTTACCTTGAGGTGCTCACCGGGCCGACCGAGGCCGAAGGTGCCATGCCGTTCGTCGAAGGCAGCGGCCGCCGGCAACTCGCCGAAGCGATCGCCTCGCCGCACAACCCGCTCACCGCCCGCGTGATAGTGAACCGCATCTGGCACCACCTGTTCGGCACCGGACTCGTCCGCAGCGTGGATGACTTCGGCCGCGTCGGCGAGCGGCCGTCGCACCCGGAGTTGCTCGATTTCCTCGCGGCACGCTTCTCACGGCCGCGCGAAGAGGGCGGCCTGGGGTGGTCCACAAAGGCGCTCATCCGCGAGATCGTGCTCTCGCAGACGTTCCGCATGTCGAACCGAGCGAGCAACGCCGGCCGCATGCGCGATCCCGAGAACCGGCTGTTGCACCACTACCCGGCGCGGCGGCTCGAAGCCGAGGCGATCCGCGACTCGATCCTGGCTGTTGCGGGGCGGCTGGACCGCAGGTTCTTCGGCACGAGCATTCAGCCGTATCGCGAAGAATCGAACGCCGACCGCCGCCTGTTCGCCGGACCGCTCGACGGCGATGGCCGCCGCAGCGTCTATATCAAGGTCAACCTGATGGAGGGGCCGGCGTTCCTGAGCTCGTTCAACATCCCGGGCGGCAAGCTCGCCCAGGGCCGGCGCGACGTGACCAACGTGCCGGCGCAGGCGCTCACGCTGCTCAACGACGGCTTCGTCCGACAGCAGGCCGGGCTCTGGGGCGAACGAGTCGCTGCCTCAAACGCGGACACGGTCGAGGAACGACTTCACGTGATGCTCAGACACGCACTCGGCCGCGAGCCGGAGCCGGCGGAAGCGGCGACGTTCGAGCAGCTTGTCCGTTCGCTCGCCGAGTTGCACGGCGTCTCGCCCGGCGCCGTTCTCGCCAGCGGCCCCGTGTGGTCGGACGTGGCGCATGTGCTGTTCAATCTCAAAGAGTTCATCTACATCCCGTAGGACTTCCTGCCGCAGGGCTTCGCGATGAGAGATCGCTGCGAAACATGTCCGGGTCGGTTGTCCCGGCCGCTCAGCCGCCGGGAGATGCTCCGCTCCAGCGCCAACGGCTTCGGCCTGCTCGCCCTCTCCGCATTGATGGCTGAATCCACCGGGGGCGCATCGCCGGCAACAGGGACAGCGGCAGACGGCACGGCGGCCCGTCCGCATTTTCGGCCCCGCGCGAAGAACGTCATCTTCTGCTTCCTCGACGGCGGCGTCTCGCACGTCGATTCGTTCGACCCGAAGCCGAAGCTCGACGAGCTCGACGGCCGCCCGGCCGGAAAAATCGATAACCCGACCGCCAACAAAGACCGCAAGTGGCTGAAGTCGCCGTGGAAATTCCGCCGACGCGGCGAAAGCGGCCTGCCGGTGAGCGAACTGTTTCCGCACATCGCGGGCTGCGTCGACGACATCGCCGTCATCCGCTCGATGAAGGCGGACCTGCCGATCCACGCGACCGGCGTGTTGTTCCTGCACACCGGCGTCAACACCGCGGGGCGGCCCAGCCTCGGCTCGTGGGTCAACTACGGCCTGGGCAGCGAGAACCGCAATTTGCCGGGCTTCGTCGTACTCAGCTTCGGCGTCGTGCCGTGCGGCGGACTGGAGAACTACTCGAGCGGGTTTCTGCCGGCCAGGCACCAGGCGACGATGATCGCCGCCGACGGCCCGCCGCTCCCGAACATCACGCCCGGCGACGGCAGGGCCGCCATTCAGCGGGCGAAGCTGGACGTGCTGCGGCGGCGGGACGAGGTGTTCGCGCAGTCGCTTGGCTCGAGCGACGCCGTCGAATCGGCGATCCGCAATTACGAGCTGGCGTACCGGATGCAGTCGCTGGTGCCCGACGTACTCGACCTCTCGCGCGAGACGGCATACACGCAGCGGCTCTACGGCATCGACTCGACCGTCGACTCGCAGCGGCTGTACGGCATCCAATGTCTCCGCGCCCGGCGGCTGATCGAGTCGGGTGTGCGGTTCGTCGAGATTACCTGCCCGCCCGGCGCGTCGAACGGCGCCTGGGACCAGCACGGCAACCTGAAAGCCGGCCACGAGAAAAATGCCCGCGATACAGACCAGGCGATCGCCGCACTGATCCGCGACCTGAAGGCCCGCGGCCTGTTTGAGGAGACGCTGATCGTCTGGGCCGGCGAGTTCGGCCGCACGCCGCACTCAGCCGGCCGCGACGGTCGCGACCATCACCCGGAAGGCTTTACGGTGTGGCTGGCCGGCGGCGGAGTGAAGGGCGGACTCGTCCACGGCGCGACCGACGACGTCGGCATGCACGCCGTCGAAAACGTGTGCACGATGCACGACCTGCACGCCACGATCCTGCACCTGCTGGGTCTGGACCACGAGCGGCTCACGTACCGCTTCGGCGGCCGCGACTTCCGCCTGACGGACGTGCATGGCCACGTGGTTCGCGAAATCCTCGCCTGACGAGGGTCGAGGGACAAGGGTCAAGAGTCGAGGGCCAGCAGAAAGCGGAGGGTCGCGCGACAAGGGCCAGCAGAAACCCACCGACCCCGACCCGACGCCTCACCGCCATTCCCTCGTCTGGCCCTTGTCCCTCGTCCCTTGACCCTTGACCCTGCTTACCGCGCCGCTGCGAGCGGTTCGTCGGATGTGGTCGAGGCCTCGTTGGGCAGCAGCGCCTCGACGAAACCCTTCAGATGTCCGCTGCGGGTGTGATGCTGCAGCTTTTTGAGGGCCTTCGACTCGATCTGCCGGATGCGCTCCCGCGTGACCTTGAAGATGCGGCCCGTCTCTTCCAGCGTGTAGCTGTAGCCGTCGCCCAGGCCGTAACGCAGGCGGATGATCTCCCGCTCGCGGTACGTCAGGCTCTTGAGCACGTGCTCGATCTTGTCGCGAAGCATCTGGTGCATCGCGCTGTCGGCGGGCGTCGACTCGTGGCCGTCTTCGAGGAAGTCGCCGAAGCTGGAGTCCTCGCTCTCGCCCACCGGCGTGTCGAGGCTGATGGGGTGCTTCCACGTCTTCATGATCCGCTCGGTCTCTTCGACCGACAGGCCCACGGAGTCGGCCAGTTCTTCCATGTTGGGGTCGCGGCCGGTTTCCTGGCGGATCTGCTCGCTCTTGGCCTTCAAGGTCGAGATGCTCTGGAACATGTGCACCGGAATGCGGATCGTGCGGGCGTGGTCGGCCACCGCCCGGGTGATCGCCTGCCGGATCCACCACGTGGCGTACGTCGAGAACTTGTACCCGCGGCGGTACTCGTACTTCTCGACGCCCCGCATGAGGCCCGCGTTGCCTTCCTGGATGAGATCGAGGAAGGACAGCCCGCGGTTGCGGTACTTCTTGGCGATCGAGACTACCAGCCTCAGGTTCCCGCCCGAGAGCTTCTGCTTGGCCTCCGTCCAGGCGTCGAAGCGGCGGCTGATCTCCTGCGCGCGGTCGAGGAACTCCTTGGGCGATTCCAGCGTCAGCTCGACGAAGTCGTCCAGCTCGCGCTCCAGGATCTGCCGCTCGTTCTGCGAGGCCTGGTCACGGCGGCGGCGCAGTTCGCGGATCTGCCGCTGGATCTCGCGGATCCGCTCGGCCATTTGCTGCATCCGCTTCATGATTGGCACGACGCGCTGCGTGCGGACCGAGAGCTCCTCGCACAGCGTGCACATCTTGCGGCGGCGGATGAGCATCGCCTCGCGGAGGGCCTCGGCGTTTTTGGCGCTGGTTTTCGGATCGCGCAGCCGGCGGAAGTCGTCGACGTTCTCCTGCATCAGGCGGCGGAGCGTCGAGAGGTTGTGCGGCATGCGGCCGAGGATCTGCTCCTTGCGGACGCTTTCGGTCTCGCTGGTCCGCAGGGTCCGCTCGAAGGGCAGTTCGCCCGCGAACACCTTCTCCAGCGTCTCGACGGCGACACCGAGCGCGAAGTCGGATTCGAGAATCCGGCGGCGGAAGCGCTTGCGGGTCAGTTCGATCTGCTTGGCGAGGAAGATCTCCCGCTCGCGCGAGAGCAGTGGGATGTTGCCCATCTGGCTGAGGTACATGCGGATCGGGTCGCGCGAAGAGAGCGCCTGCGTCTCGGCCCCCAGCAGCGACCGCACCGAGCCTTCGGCCCGCGCGAGCTGAGCCGCAGTGAGAGGCTGAGCCGGCTCGGCGTCTTCCGGCTCCGGCAGATCGACGACGTCCAGGCCCGCTTCATCGAGAGCCTGCACCAGCCAGTCGATCATGGCCGGATTGCCTCCCTCGTCCGGCAGGTACTCGTCCACCTGATGGAACGTGAGGAAGCCCTGGTCCCGGGCCGCTTCGATGACCGTCTTCAGTTCAGGATCAACAAATTGCACGTTTTGCACTCCCTTTGTCTCGGGAAAGGGTCCGCACGTCCCTGCACGCAGCAGTGAGAAGCGTCAGAGGCGGCCGCGTCAGTGACCGGAGCCGATGGTTCAGAGGGCAATACCGCTCCACCGTCCGCCTATACTGGCCGCGGACGGGCCGCAGATTCATCGGGGCAGACCCCATTGGCACCTGCGGCTTGGCCGGAAAAACGGATCGAGCCGTCGAGGCGGGAAATCCGGACGCCCGGCCGTTCGACGGCCCAAAGCCGGTTCTCGACGAGAGCATCCGTACTGTCCTGGAGAACCCGTGACTCATCGGCGACTGTGGCAGAGGAATCGGAGAATCGCTGGTTTTGCGATTGCTCGCCGCGTCCTGTCTTCCGCCGCAGTTGCTGCCCTTTGCCGGCTGACGTCCATGCCGCCACGACGTTTCGGGCGGCCGTCCGGCAGTAAGGCCGGTCACAACAAGTCGATCATGCTACCACAAACTTTTGCCCCTGCACGCGATTTTTGCCCCCTCGACAAAAAATTCCAAAATTTCCCCCGCCATCCGCGGCGGCCTGTTTCGGCCGTCGCTTCGCTGGCGAACCGAGGGAATTATTCGGCCGGGACTCCACCGGGGTCAATCGGCATTCCCATCCCGCGGGCCGTTTAGCCGCGACTCGCGGACCTGCCAGTTTAGCTGCGACTCGCCAGAGGGGCGCTCCGTCGGAGAGGGGGTGAGGGGGTGACAAGGTGACAACGTGACAAGGTGAACGCTGGCGCGACCACTGGGCGACCCAGCCGCGATCGACGTTCGGACACACCGCGCCACGTTCACCCCCGTCACCCCGTCACCTTGTCTCCTTCAATGAACCGGCCGATTGTGAGCGGCGGCGCAATTCGTTACGCTGCCGCGTATTGGCATGCTGCCGCGCCTTTGGCGCGGCAGCAGTCCGGAGAGACCCATGCCTGACGGCCTACCGTTCAATCCCGGTCGCTATCCCGCGGTCCGGCTGAGACGGAACCGCCGCCACGACTGGTCGCGGCGGCTGGTGGCGGAGAATCGGCTCTCGGTCGACGACCTGATCTGGCCGGTGTTTGTGCACGAAGGCCGCGGGCGGCGGGAGCCGGTGCCGTCGATGCCTGGCGTCGAACGGCTGTCGATCGATCTCGTCGTCGAGGCCGTCGGATCGGCCGCCGAGCTGGGCATCCCGGCGGTGGCGGTCTTTCCCGCCACGCCCCCGGAGAAAAAAACGACCGACGGCGCCGAAGCGTACAACCAGGAAAACCTCGTCTGCCGCACCGTCCGGGCGATCAAGGAATCGCAGCGGAACATCGGCGTCATCTGCGACGTGGCTCTCGACCCGTACACCAGCCACGGGCACGACGGCTTGGTGCGCGACGGATATGTCGTCAACGACGAAACGGTCGAGGCGCTGTGCCGCCAGGCGCTGGTGCAGGCGGAGGCCGGCTGCGACACGATCGCACCGTCGGACATGATGGACGGCCGCGTGGGCGCGATCCGTTCGGCCCTCGATGCCGAAGGTTTCGAGCACGTGCAGATCATGGCGTATGCGGCCAAATACGCCTCGGCCTTTTACGGCCCTTTCCGCGACGCGGTCGGCTCGGCGTCCAGCCTCGGCACGGCGGACAAGCGCACGTATCAGATGGACCCGGCCAACGGCGACGAAGCGTTGCGTGAAGTGGCGCTTGACGTGGCCGAAGGGGCGGACATGGTCATGGTGAAGCCGGGGATGCCGTATCTCGACATCGTTACGCGCGTGAAAGCGGCCTTCGGGCTGCCGACGATGGTGTACCAGGTCAGTGGCGAATACGCGATGCTCAAAGCGGCGGCCGAACGCGGCTGGCTCGACGGCGAGCGGGCGATGCTGGAAAGCCTGCTGGCGTTCAAGCGCGCCGGAGCGGATGGCGTGTTGACGTACTTCGCGGTTGAGGCGGCGAGGAGACTGCGGGCAGGATGACAAGGTGACGGGGTGACGGGGTGACGGGGTGACGGGGTGACGCATGACCGAGGAACGGCGTGCCGCGAGTTTGCACGAAAGCGCCGGGCGGCGTAGAAAGTGCGACGCGGGCAGGTACGGTACGGCGAACGTTGTACCCCGTACTCGGTACGGGGTACTGAGTACGGGGTACCGAATACGGAGTACCTGAGTACGGCGTGCTGAGTACGGGGTGCCGGTTTGCCGCGTAGCGTGTGCGGTGAATGCGATGCCGAGTGTGTGTGAGCTTCACGAACTTCGCGCCAGCCGTCACCCCGTCACCTTGTCACCTTGTCACCTTGTCACCTTGTCACCCCCCTCACCATCGACACTGGGGGAATCTACTGACGCCGTGCACAGGGTTTCCCGCGGGGCCATTCAAGGGCTGCCCGATTCTCCGCATGCCGCGAATCCCGTAGTCTGTCAGCGGAACCTGCTTCGATGAATCAAATGGTCGCGACGTTCGACCTTCCACAGCAACGAGAGGATGCTTTATGGATCTGTTCACCCGCGAGTCGCTGCGGCAGCTCATCGAATCGCGCTTCGAAACCAACGTCTCTATCTACATGCCCACCCACCGGGGCGGACGCGAGGTTCGCGAGGACGGCGTGCGGGTCAGAAACCTGGCGGACCGGGCCGAGGAAGACCTCAAGGCGCTGGGCGTGAAGCCCGCAGTCGCCCGCGGCCTGGTGGGGCCGATCCGCGAGCTGCAGACCGACAGCGAGTTCTGGCGTTACCAGAGCGACGGCCTGGCGATGTTCTCCGCTCCCGGCTTCTTCAAAACCTACCGGCTGCCCGTGCAGTTCCGCGAGCTGTGCCTCGTCAACAACCGCTTCCATGTGAAGCCGCTGTTGCCGATCCTGCAGAACGACGGGCGGTTCTACCTGCTGGCCGCCAGCCAGAACCGGGTGCGGTTCTTCGAAGGCTCGCACTATAGCGTCATGGAGCTGCACTCGGCGTCCCTGCCGCGCAGCCTCGCCGAGGCGCTGGACATCGACGAATACCAGCAGAGCATGCAGCACCATTCGCATTCGTACCCGACGGCCGGCATGAAGGGGCGGCAGGAGGGGATGTTCCACGGCCACGGCGGCAGCGACATGGACATCCGCAAGAAGGACGAGCTTCAGCAGTATTTCCACCGGGTCGATGCGGCGCTCAAGACGTTTTTCGGCGGCGAGCGGGCGCCGCTGGTGTTCGCCGGCGTCGATTACCTGTTCCCGCTGTTCCGCAAGACGTGCAGCTATAAGCACCTCGTCGACGAGCCGGTGGCCGGCAACCACGACGAATTGCCGGCGGAACAGCTTCACCAGAAGGCCTGGAAGCTGATCGAGCCGTTGTTCCGCCGGCAGGCCGATGCGGCCCTCGAGGAGTACGGCAACCGCCAGGCTGCGGGGGCCGCTTCGGACGACCTCGAAGAGGTGCTGTTCGCCGCCCGGGACGGGGCCGTGGATACGTTGTTCATCGATGAGAAAGACGACGTGTGGGGCACGGTCGATGAAGCGCATCGCACCGTGCAGCGGCTGGAGCAATCGCAGCCGGGCAGCGAAGACCTGCTGGACGATGCGGCCGCCCACACGATGCTCAACAGCGGCACCGTGCATTCGCTGCCGCGAGAGCGACTGCCGAACGGAAAGCCGATCGCCGCGTCCTTCCGCTACCCGCTGAAAGGCGGCGAAAGCCGCCGCAAGACGCGGTGACGCTGCCTAGCCCCAACGGGGCACAACTCGACAGCCCAGGGCAGCGCCCTGGGAAACCGCGGGCGTGAAACCTTGGCAAGCCCTGTAAGGGCGAAACCGAACCGCCGGGTTTCGCCCTTACAGGGCTGTTGTTGACACTACTTCCGCAGCAGTTCGACGAGTTCTGCCGTGTCCTTTGCCTGGTCGCACAGGCGGCGGAACTCTTCGCGCGTGGGGCAGTCGAGCCGTGGGATCTCCACGGAGACGAACTCGTCGACCGGAATCAGGTACGTGGTCGAATTGAGATCGCCGTCGAATGGCTTCCATTCGTCTTCGGACCCCGCCGGGCGCACCGACGGCGGGAATTGACTGTCGAAACGGACGTGCAGCCGGGCGAGCCGTACACCGGCGGTGCCCCAGAGCTGCGTTGTCCCACGCTCCAAGTTCACGGCCACCGGCACGACGACCCGCGTATCGACGGCGAGATCGGGATCCGTGGCGAAGTCCTTCAGCCACTGGAGCGCACGATTGCGGGCCCCATCGGGATCGGGAAGCTCGCCGTCGACCAATGCGGGCGCGAGGCCGACGTCCTCCAGACTCAGGAGGTAGAAGCCGTAGAACAACTCCTGCTGCGAGTCGAGTTCGGCGGCCAGGTGCGTCTCGCGCGTGCCGTCTTCCCGCAGCCCTTTGATCTCCGATAAAACCTCTCGTCCCAGAGCCTTTTCCAGGAATGACTGCAGGAAACGATAGGCCCGCGCGGTGCGCAGGTAGTAGGTGGCATTCGGCTCCAGACGCAGCCGGGGCGAGAGCTTCCGCAGCGGTTCGGGCGGCTCCGCTCCATTCTCTCCTGCGGCCGCCAACTGGCGGATGTGCGTCTCCCGCCGCTTCGTGATGAGCGCGGCGAAGGCGTCGAGCATCCGCTGCTTGTAGCGCGCCGTCAGCAGCAGCTTCTGCGATTCATCGCCGCGGCTGGGCAGCAGAAACGTCTCCAGCGCGAACGCCTGGTAGTCGTACCAGCCGCTCTCCGGCCCCGGCGCGAGATCGACCTCGCCGGACTGCACGGCGCGAATCAATTCCTGCATCAGATCCGCCCCTTCCGGAAAGCCGCGGGGAAACAACCGGTCGAACAACCGCTGCTCGCGGCTGGTGGACGCGGGAAACACTGCCACGGCTGCATGCAGATTGGCGGCGGATTGTTCCTTGGCGAGAGCCGCAGCGTCGGCATCTTCGGTCACGTCGAGCAACGAGAGCGCGACCGCTGGATTCGTGAGCCGCCAGTAAAACGACACCGCCTGCTCGTAGTCGCTCTTCAGCTCCGGATCGGCATGCACGGCGGCGGCGAGTTCGCGGGCGACCTCGGGAAACTCATCGCCCATGATCCAGAACGGCCGCTGGAAGAATTTGAGGAACCGATAGCACTCCTTGAGCTTCGGCGACCAGTTGTAAAAGCCGAGCGGCTTCGATCGTAGCGGCGAGGCCTCGAACTCGGAGAGAACACGATCCTTTGCCTCCATGTCGCGGACTGGCACGCTCACGCCCGCGATCTCCAGCCCCGCCGCCAGGAACGGCGCCGCGGGACTGTCGGGGCCGACGGCTTCCGCGATCCGCCGCACGAGTTCGACATGGCTGGTCAGCGTCTCCTCGTGGCCCGCGTAGTACGCCTGGTCGAGCGCGGCGTAGAGGCCGTCGTCGAACTGCTTGGCCTTGCCGTCGATCAGGTTGACGGAGGGCAGAATCTGCGACTGCGCATAATGGGCCGCGTCGCGATAGTTCGCCCGCAGCTCGAGCAGCACTTCGTCGCGGTCGGGTTTGAGCACCGGAGTATCGAGGTGAAACATCGTGCGGCTGAGGTTCAGCTCCCAGCCTTCGACCGGTTCGGGATGCACGAGCTCCGGATCGAATGCGGGCACGGTCTGGGGGTCGAGCCGGTCGTCCACCAGCGCGACGCGCATGGGCGGATCGCGGTAGTCCGTGCGTTCCACGGAGTACTCTTCGTAGGGGATTCCGTCCTTGTAGAAGGTGCGGGACTTCCCGGGCGCAGGGTCGTCGGAGTCGGTGTCCGAGCAGCCAGGCGCCGCGAAGAGGGCAA
>JAHWKJ010000487.1 GCA_019347905.1 Planctomycetota bacterium | reverse complement strand
TCGACGACGCCGCGCTGGCCGCATTCATCGAGGCGGTCCCGGGGGTCAAGATCACCCGCACGGCCCGCTAACGATCGCCGTAGCACAAGCGTCTCGCTTGTGCCGACTCGCCTGAGGATGCCAATTGCCGATTGACCCGAAGCAAGCGGGACGCTTGCTCTACGGATTCAGCTCGCTGAGGCGAGGTTCAAGGGCTCAATCGACGCCACGTGCAAGAGCGAGCAGATCGTAAACTCCGCCGGCACGCCGTCATTGGCGACGTCGGTGCCGATGAGCAGATCCGTCCGCGTCAAGAGCGCCATCTCCGGATGCCGCACCTCGTAGCTCTCGCCGCTGGACATCACGACGCGGAACGGCTGAAACGGCCGGCGGCTCAGGAGCTCCCGATATGCTTGCAGCGTCATTGCATTCGCCCTGAGGATGGAGACAATCGGCTCGTTCCCATGCCCGGTGAATTATAGCCGATGTTCCAGATCGATCGCATCACGTCGCCGGAAGCCCTCGCGGACCTGCTGGAGCGCGGACGGCGCTCGATGCCCGGTGGCGTGTGCTCCAGCACGCGGTGGAACCGCGCGTGGGGCCGGCCCGTCTACGCGCGGCGGGCGTACGGCGCACGGTTCGAGGACGTCGAGGGCCGCGAGTTTCTCGACATGTCGATGAGCCACGGCGCCTCGCTGCTGGGGCACGCGCCCGCGGCGCTCAAGGCGGCCTTCGACGCGGCGTGGGAACTGGGCGTGATGACCAGCCTCGATACGCCGCTGCATATCGAGCTGGCCGAGCGGCTGTGCCGCATTGTGCCCTGCGGGGAGCGGGTGCGGTTCACCGGCTCGGGGTCGGAAGCGACGCTGCACGCGCTGCGGCTGTGCCGTGCGGCCAGCGGCCGCGACAAGATCATCCGCTTCCGCGGCCACTTCCACGGCTATCACGAGTTCACGTACATCGGCGGCCATCCGCCCGCCGACCAACTCGCCGCCCGCCCGCCGCACCGCGAGAGCGCCGGCATCCCCGCGGCGATGGCCGAACTCGTCATCCCGCTGGAGTACAACGATCCGCAGGCGCTGGAAGACGCCGTCCGCCGCCATCGTGAAGAAGCGGGCACGATTCTCATCGAGCCGGTGGACTACAACTGCGGCTGCATTCTGCCGGCGCCGGGGTTTCTGGAGTCGGCCCGCGAGCTGGCCGACCGCTACGGGATGCTGTTGTTCTTCGACGAGATCCAGTCGTTCGCCAAGAACAGCCCGGGCGGCGCCCAGCAGGACTTCGGCGTCACACCCGACATCTGCACGATCGGCAAATCGCTGGGCGGCAGCCTGCCGCTCTCGGCGATCCTCGGCCGTGCCGAGCTGATGGACCGCTACGCGCCCGTCGGTGACGTGGCCCACTCCGGCACGTTCAACGCGCCGCTCCTGTGCATTCTGGGCGGCCTCGTTTTCACGGCCGAGATCGAACGCCCGGAGTTCTGGCAGACGATGCAACGGCTGGGCGCGCGGCTGTACGCCGAACTCGACGACATCGCGAAACGCAGCCCGCTGCCGGTGCGGTTCCAGCATCACGGCAGCCGCTTCGGCATTATCTTCGGCACCCGCGAGCCGGTGACGAACTACCGCCAGAGCCTGTGCCACTCGAAGGAGACAATGCTCCGCTTCTGCCGCGAAGCGAGCGAGCGAGGCGTCTACTTCCACGACTACGGCGGCGCCGCCTGCCACCACGGCTACTCGCTGGCACACACGGAGGCGGATATCGATACGGTGCTTGAGGTCGTGGATGCGGCGATGCTGTGATCATTCAACAAAGGGAAAGGCTGTCGCTAATCACGATTCACAGGCTGTCAAACCTTCAGTTGACCCGCTTGATTGAGGCAACTTCCATGATATTGCGAATCACGAGGGCCGACGTGGCCGGTCCGCATTCACTGCATCTGGCATTCAACAACGGTACGGAAAAGAGGGTCAACGTGGAGCCCTTGCTGGAGGGCCCGGTGTTCGAGCCGCTCAAAGATCCGACTTACTTTTCGCGAGTCGCGCTGGATTCCGTGTGCGGAACGGTAGTGTGGCCGAACGGCGCAGACTTTGCGCCCGAAGCGCTGCTCGCCCTGCCTTCCGAGAGCGAGGTATTTAGTAGCGCTCAGAAAGGCTCGTAGTCCTTCGGGAAGCGGCCCAGCAGCCGGCTCTGTTCCAGCTCGCGCCAGTGCGGCCACTTCAGCGCCTCGAACACGTCGCGGCGCTTCTTGATGTACCAGCGGTTCGGCGGCGCGTCGGGGATGTGGCGGTTCAAGAGTTCCAGCGCGCGGCCGAAGCGCTCCTTGCGCCGCTCGCGGCGGACGGTCAGCAGGAAATACTCGCGGTCCTCCGGATCCACCCACCGCGACAATTCGCCGAACGTGTCCTCGAACGCCTTGTCGTGCGCGGCCGGATCGGCAATGGGCCGCTTTTTGACGACCTCCGGCAGCTCCATGTAGCCCAGCCCGCGGCCCTTACGATACAGCGCGTCGATGAGGATCTCGCGGCGCTCGTCCAGGGCCTTACGTTCTTTGACGGCCTCGGGATCATTCTCGTCGATGCGGGTGCCGTAGTGCGTCGCCAGTTCCTCCGGCTTGACGGCGGCGATGACGGCGTCGGCGGCTGCGACGATTTCCGGGAGCCGCTCTTCGCGCTGGTCTTCGCTGTCGAGCCTGTGCAGCCGCGCCACCAGCACCGGCAGATGCTGCGGATGATCTTCGAGGATCTCCTCAGCCAGCTTGTCGAACTGTGCGGCTTGATCGTCCTTCGAGAGCGTCTTCAAATGCTCGACCCTCGCCGCCAGCAGCTTGTCTTCCAACGACGATGCCTTGTCGCTGGACGAGTCAGTCGACGATGGCTCGGAAGCGCCGCCCTTGCCCGCGGCGGCTCCCACGGCATATTGCACCTCGTACCCGCCGGGGCGGCGGCCGCTGCCGATCCGCGCCCCTTCCTCAGGACCATAGTGCACCGTCCCCCACAGGAGATCGCCGGCGGAGACGCCCGTGGGCAGCGCTTCCGGCGCCGCCACGAATAGCGCCGCCTGTTCGCCGCGAACCAGCGTGCGCGGCGTCACCGTGCCGCGTCCGGCCGCGGCGTCGGCGCGCGAGGAGTAGACTTTCAGCGTCAGCGGGTTCTCCAGCGGCCGGTCGAGCACGAGCGGCCAGTTTTTCGCCCCTTCCAGCCATGCCGCGTCGGCGTGCCGAAGCTGCAGCATCAGCACGTGCTCGCCGGAGCCGAGTTGCACAGACTTGGGATACACGTCGCCAGTGGCGACGCGGCGCTTGCCCGCGTCGAACAGCTTCCAGACGTGCGAGCCGGCAGGTGAGTCGTACAGCAGGTCGTCGTTCTTTGGGAAGCGCGGCGTCACTGTGCCGGCCTTCGGCTGATTGAAGCGGTACGTGAGCAACAGTTCGTACAGCGGCCGCCCGTCGGGCAGCTTGTCGCGGGCCGGAGCGAGGGAGCGCACTTCGGCCTTCTCCGGCGCGATCGAGGTGCGCCGCGACGTGAGGCTCGCGGAGGGCGCGAGCCGTTCCGGCCGCAGCGCCGCCGTCACCGTCACGTCGGCCCCGGCTTCACCGGCGGAGAGCGCGAGCGTCTGCGAATCCGACTCCAGGCCATGGAAGACCAGTTCGAACTCGACCTCGGACTCACCGAGGCTCGACCAGTACTGCGCCAGGCAGAGCTCGAGGGTGCGGCCGCCCTCGACGGCGAAGCTGTGCACTTCGTCCACCCCCGGATGCAGCGTCAGGAACGCCTTCCACTGCGACTTCTCGAACGTCCGGCCGTCGCCAAGCTGTACCACGTGAGCCATCAGCACGCGACTTTCGCCCGCCGGCTCGCGCAGCCGCAGCACCAGGTCGGCCCAGCCGGCACCCGCCGGTGCGGCGATAAAGCGGCGGTCGAGCTGTCCCGGCTCGAACGTCAGCCTGCCGCGATGCGTGAACGGTTCGTGTTCCTCGAGGACCAACTCTGACAGCGGCGCGAGGAGATGTCCCGCAAGAGCGCTCCTCTGGCGAGTCGCGGCGAAACGTTCCGACGAGCCGGCCATCGTCGCAGGCTCGGTCCCGATCACCGTGATCGGCACTCGGAACAACGGCCCGCGCTCGGGGGCATTGGCATCCAGTCCCTGCACCTCGGCAAAGTGTGCTCCCGGCGGTAAGCCTGTCGGATCGACGCGGATGCCGAAGCGGCGTCCGCCGTGGACCAGCAGCAGGTGCTGCCCCGTCTCCACCCACTCGGCCGTCGATTTGAGCGCCACGCGCAGCTCCAGATCGACCTTCGGACGCTGCTCGGCCTCCTCGGGATACACCGGCTCAACGTGGATGTTCGTTTCCAGGGCCTCTCGCGTTTCGTGCGGCTCGCGCAGATAGATGCCGCGGGCATTGTTGCGCGCAGGCACGGTAACGGCGAATCGCAGCCGCTCGGCCGGAGCCTCCGCGTGGCCTTTCAGCATCTCGAAGGCCCGATCGACCTGCACCAGTCCCGGTCCTTCCGCGAACACGTCGCGCTGGTCGATCGGCCGCGCAGTGTTTTGCAGCGCGCGGCGGACGCTATAGGGCGAGTACTCAATGCTTTCGGCCTTCAACCCGGAGAGCACCAGCGCGATGGCCCCGCAGGCGTTGGGCGAGGCCATCGACGTGCCGTTCATCAGCATGCTGCGCTGCAGCGACCAGTGCGGGACCGAGGCGATCGCGCCGCCGGGCGCAAAGATGTCGACGCCCAGGTCGCCGTCGGTGGTCGGGCCGCGGGAAGTCCATGTGTAGGCCAGTTCGGACCGGCGCAGCCGCATGGTGTAGCCGGCCGTCATCATG
>JAHWKJ010000486.1 GCA_019347905.1 Planctomycetota bacterium | reverse complement strand
CCGGTACTGCGGCAACTCCGCCATCAGTGAGTCGACCTGCGAAGCGACCAGCCAGCCGAGACCGCCCAGGAGCAGTCCCACCAGCGCGACCACGGCGATGACGGCGGGCACGCGCGGCAGGCCGCTCCGCTGGATGCGCTCGACGACGGGCGTGAGCAGAAACGTCAGAAAGCCGGCCGCCGCCAGCGGGATCAGCACGAGCTGCGCCCAATACAGAATCCCCACGACCGCCACCAGAATGACGAGCGCGGCAGCCGTGAGGATCGAGCGCGGCCATTCGCGGGATGAGGCGGTCATGCGGTGCCGGTCTGATTCGGGACGGTCCGCGCAACGCAACAGTGCGGGAGCGGATCTCTGCGGGATGCAAGTTGCGTTCCCGAGGGCGACGCCTCAGGGTGCGGAGCCGTGATCCGCCACGGGTTCGAAGGCATGCAGAACTTCCGGCGGAATCCGCCGCGGCCGCCCGGTGGAGGGATCGATGAGCGCCCAGTTCGTTTCCGCCGTCGCCAGCAGCCGTCCGTCACTAATGCGCACGATGCGATAACGGCGGCGGGAGCTGACCTTTTGAAAGTCGGCGATCCACGTGCGGACGACGAGCCGTTCGCCGGCAAAGGCGGGCGCGTGGTACTCGACGGTGTGCGACCGGGCGACCCAGGCGATGCCGTGGTCGCGGCAGCGCTCGGGACTCCAGCCCTGTGCCGAGGAGTGCGCAATCGCCGCTGCCTGCATCCACGCCACAAAGCACACGTTGTTCGCGTGCCCGTGGTCGTCGATTTCTTCGGCGGCGACGGTGTGTTCAAACTCAAAGACTGCGGGCACGGGAGCGTCCCGGCGGGCCTTGGATCAACACGGCAAGACGCGCGTGTTGCAGCTTATAGCACACGCACGGGAGCGGTGGGACCCGACGGCTGACGCCGTTCGGCTCGCCGGGCCGCTTCAAGATGTGCGCCGAGTCGTTTCGCCGGTATCGAGCTGCACTTCCAGCGACTTTCGGCGGGCCGTCTGCCACGCCTCCGGCGGCTGCGAGGCGTGGTTCGGCAGCACGGCGAACATCATCAGGAGCAGTGCCGTCAGCACGTTGTTCTGCAGCGGCGGCGGAACCGGCTCGGCACGGTTCAGATAGGCGAAGGCGATCATCCAGCCGGCCACGAGTATGGTTAACAGGTGGATGTGCCGCAGCGGTCGCCAGAACGAGAGAAAGCCGAACGCCATGACCGCGACCGCACAGGCGAAGTCGTTGATGACGAACGCCTGCTGCTGCGGATAATGCCCGAAGATCCACGGGCTGACCAGCAGCCAGCAGCCGAGCATGATTTCTACAACGCGGCACCACATGTCGCACAGTCTTCACACGGAACGTGGAGGGGTCACTGCTCTGCCGGATTGGCGGAGCACCGCAGAGCCAGGATACCCAGCGAGATGAACGCAGCCGCATACGAAAGCTGCTTCATGATCCACTCGCTCGGCCTCTCTGTCCCGACAATGGCGAGGTAGCACAGCGCGACGACCTTCGCCGCCCCAAGCAACAGTAGCACTGCACCAATAAGCTGACGCATCAGCGAGTCTCTCGCCATCGAGCCTCATCGTCACCTCGGCACGACTGCGGCCGTCAGAAACGCGTTGCCCACGCGCTCCGCCTCCGGCGTCGGGCGGCCCCAGAACGTCTTCCAGACGATGCGCGCGCTCTGGGTCTCGTTCCACACGGCTCGCAGATAGAGCAGGCACGACCAGACTTCGTCATACGCCATGTAAATCAGGATCAGGGAGATCGCCGCCGTCGTCAGGCACAGAAAGCACCACGCCTGCACCTCAAACCCCTGCATCACAACCAGGATCACGCTCACCACGCCCAGCGGGATCACATCGATGCCGAAAATCACCACCAGCCACGGCCGGTACTGCCAGCGGCGCGTCGACCCGGCCAGTCCGAAAATCAAATCGCCCAGGTAAGCGATGGCTCCGAAAGCCGCGTCCGGCACCAGAAACCAGTAACGCATCGTCTCCGAGACTTTCGAATCGAGCACCGTCTCCGTGCCGTTCCGCGCGCGCCCGATATCCGGGGCCTCGTCGGCCACGGCCTGCGGATTGCCGTCAAAAAACGGATCCCACGCGCTGCCGATCAGCTTCCACTGGTAGAGGCCCATGTAAGCCGCGATCAGGAATCCGACGCCGGCCAGAATGCAGATGGGAACCCGCTGGCTCCAACGCGACGGATTGTAGTGCCACGGATGGGGCGCGGCGTCCATCGACAGCGGCCCGCTCCGTTCCGCCGCCTCGAGCCGTGAGAAGCTGACACTCGTCATCAGGTGCACCGCCAAGTAACGCCGTAGTGCGGATTTCAATCCGCATACTGAGCCTTCAACACGCACACACTTCCCGCGTGCCACGGCCAAGCGGCACGCTCGCTGCACCGGCCGGATACAGCCCGCCGCACAGACGCTAGAATGTCCGCGGACGCCGCCGCAAATGAAGTGCCGCGGCTGAGCATGCCCGATGTGTGGCCACAGTCGTGTGACCTCTCGAAAGTGATTGTGCGGATTGAAGTCCGCACTACGATCGGTGGTGCACGCCACGGAGTCACGCTGGTCGCACGCCGCCCAGAAACTTGCAAGTCGCGAAACACCCCATGAGCCGCGAAACCGCCGACCCCCTCCACAGCGAGAGCCTGCCATGGCTCGACGCGCTCTACCGTCACTGGCTGGCCGAGCCGCACGACGTGCCCGTCCGCTGGCAGCGCTACTTCGAGTCCCTCTCCAACGGGCAACCGGAATCCGTCGCCGCGGAACCCGCCCGTGGCGGCCCCTCGTTTCGGCGCCGCAGCCTGTTTCACGCCAACGGACACGCCGCCCCCACCACACGGGCTTTGGCCGACGCAGTCCTGCAGGAACGTGTCGACCTGCTCGTCCGCAACTACCGCGTCCGCGGGCACATCGCGGCGCAGCTCGATCCCCTGGAGCGCGCCCGGCCGCACCCGCCGGAGCTCGATCCGGGCTTTCACGGCATCACTCCCGCCGAACTCGACCGCACGGTCTCCACGCGCACCGTCGTCGGGCCGCAGGTGCTCAGCGTGCGGCAGATCCTGGAGCGGATGCGGAACACGTACTGCCGCTCGATCGGCGTGCAGTTCATGCACATCGACGAGCTGTCCGTCCGCGAATGGCTGCTGGAGCGAATGGAGTCGAGCGAGAACCGCCTCGCGCTCGATCGCGACACGCAGCTTCGCATTCTCACGCGGCTTACAGACGCCGTCATCTTCGAGGAGTTCATCCAGAAGAAGTTCCTCGGGGCCAAGAGCTTTTCGCTGGAGGGCGGCGAGAGCCTCATTCCGCTGTTGGAGCTGGCCATCGAGAAGGCCGCGGACGAGGGCGTCGAGGAGATCGTGCTGGCCATGGCCCATCGCGGACGATTGAACGTGCTGGCCAACATCATGGGCAAGCATCCGCGGCAAATCTTCCGGGAGTTCGAAGACGTCGATCCGAAGCTGCACGTCGGCCGCGGCGACGTGAAGTATCACCTGGGTTACAGCAACGACCGGGAGACGCCGTCGGGACGCAAAGTGCACCTGTCGCTGTGCTTCAACCCCAGCCATCTGGAGTTCGTCGATCCGGTGGCGCTGGGGCGAATGCGGGCCAAGCAGGACCGCTTCGGCGACCTCGAGCGCCGCCGCGGCATGGTGCTGCTCATTCACGGCGATGCGGCCTTCGCCGGCGAGGGCGTCGTGCAGGAGACGTTGAACCTCGCGCAGCTCGAGGGCTACACCGTCGGCGGCACGGTGCACGTCGTCGTGAACAACCAGCTCGGCTTCACCACCGGGCCGGAGGAAGGCCGCTCCAGCACGTATGCGACCGACGTGGCGCGGATGCTGCAGATCCCGATCTTTCACGTCAACGGCGAGGATCCGGAAGCCGTCGCGCAGTGCGTGCACCTCGCGCTCGATTTCCGCCGCGAGTTTCAGCGCGATGTGGTGATCGACATGTACTGCTACCGCCGTCACGGGCACAACGAGAGCGACGAGCCGGCATTCACACAGCCGGTGATGTACGAGGCGATCCGCAAGCGGAAGCCGGTCCGTGAAGGTTATCTCGATCACCTGCTGTCGCTGGGCGGCGTGACCCGCGATGAGGCGGACATGATCGCCGATCAGCGCCGCGAACAGCTCGAGGCCGAGCTCCAGGCCGCTCGCGGCGATGACTACGTCCACCACCCGCAGGCCATGGGCGGTGTCTGGGAAGGCTATCGCGGCGGCCGCGAGCGCAACGCACCGGAAGTCGACACCGGCGTCGAGGCGGAGCAGCTCTCGTCGTTCCTGACGAAGCTCACGCAGTATCCGGAGGACTTCCACCCGCACAAGAAGATCGAACGCGGACTGGCGGAGCGGCGGGAGATGGCCGCCGGCGAAAAGCCTCTCGACTGGTCGGCCGCGGAAGCGCTCGCGTTCGCCACGCTTGCCGCCGAGGGCTGTCGGATCCGCATGAGCGGCCAGGACAGCCGCCGGGGCACGTTCAGCCAGCGGCACGCGGTGCTGTACGACGTCGAGGACGGCCACGAATACATGCCGCTGGAGCACGTGGCCGACGAGCAGGCGCCGGTCCAGATCTACAACAGCCCGCTGTCGGAAACGGGCGTGATGGGCTTCGAGTACGGCTACAGCCTCGACTGCCCGGATGGCCTCATCCTGTGGGAAGCGCAGTTCGGCGACTTCGTCAACGCCGCCCAGGTGATCATCGATCAGTTCCTTGCCAGTGCCGAAGACAAGTGGAACCGCCTGAGCGGCCTGGTGCTGCTGTTGCCGCACGGCTTCGAGGGCCAGGGGCCGGAACATT
>JAHWKJ010000485.1 GCA_019347905.1 Planctomycetota bacterium | reverse complement strand
GGTTTCACAGCAACTCGAGGACTATCTTCGCGATCCGTATCTGCCGTTCTTTCTGTGGGTCCGCATGCTCGCCGGTCAGCAGTTGATCACGGTGCACCGGCAGCACCTGGGCGTGCAGATGCGCGATGCGGGACGCGAGATCTCGCTCTATCAGGGAACATTTCCGCAGGCAAATTCCGCGTCACTCGCGGCGCGGCTCCTGGGGCGGCTGACCTCGCCTTCGCAGGCCGCCATGAAGGCCGAGATGCGGATCCGTCTGCAGGAAGCCCTCAACAGCATGAACGCGATGGATCGTGAGGTTCTGGCACTGAGACACTTCGAGCAGCTTTCCAACCAGGAAACCGCCCAGGTGTTGAAGATCGACGAGTCGACCGCCAGCAAGCGGTACACCAAGGCACTGGAACGGCTGCAGCAAGTGCTCAGGGAGTTGAGGTTGATCGGAAATGAGTGAGCGCGACCCCGTCGAGATGCTTGCCGAGGAGTTCGTCGCCCGCTACCGGCGGGGCGAGCGTCCGACGATTACCGAATACGCCGATCGCGCCGCCGAGCAGGCGGAGCGCGTCCGCACGACGTTCCCGGCCCTCGTGCTGATGGAGGACCTGGCGTTTTCCGAATTCGAGTCCTTCGACGATACGAAGGCCGCGCTGGGCTTCGACGAAGAGCTGCCCATCGAGCAACTGGGCGAGTATCGCATCATCCGCGAGATCGGCCGCGGCGGCATGGGCATCGTCTACGAGGCCGAACAGCTCACGCTGGGGCGGCACGTGGCCCTCAAGGTGCTCTCGCAGCGGGCGCTGAAGAACCCCAAGCAAAAACGGCGCTTCGAGCTGGAAGCCCGCGCCGCCGCGAGGCTGCACCATACGAACATCGTGCCGGTGTTCGACGTCGGCGAGTATAACGGCCTCATGTACTACACGATGCAGTACATCCAGGGGGCCGGCATGGACGCCGTGCTCGACGATGTGATCCTGCTCCGGAGCGGCCAGCTCATCGCGGTGGAAGAAGACGCCAACTCGCAGTCGCCGACCGGCGCGCCACGTCGATCCGGAAGCGTCAGCGCCCGGAGCAGAACCTCGGGCAGCCACCGCCTGAGCACCGTGCCCGACTCGTATCCCGAAAGAAAACCGCCAACCGAAATCCTCCGCGACGAGGCGCCAAGCTTCCGCAGCGACACCGAAACGCACCGCACGAGCGACACCTGGATCACGCTCTCGGCCGGCGCCGTGCTGCCCGGCCAGACCGAAGACGCCGGGCACGCCACCTACTGGGAAAGCGTCGCCCGCGTCGGCGTGCAGGTCGCCGACGCCCTGGCCTACGCCCACGCCCAGGGCATCATGCACCGCGACATCAAGCCCAGCAACCTGATCCTCGACGGGCACGGCACCGTCTGGATCACCGACTTCGGCCTCGCCAAGCTGCAGGACGAGGAAGACCTGACGAACACCGGCGACTTCGTTGGCACCTTACGCTACATGGCGCCGGAACGCTTCGGCGATGAGGACCAGCCCGCTTTCGAGGCCGATCCCCGCTCCGACGTCTACAGCCTGGGGCTGACGCTGTACGAGCTGTTGGCGCTCAAGCCGGCCTTTGACGAAGCCGACCGCCACCGGCTGATGCGGCAGGTGATGGAAGGCGAGCCGACGCGGCTGCGGAAAGTGGCCCCCGCCGTCCCGCGCGACCTGGAGACGATCGTCCACAAGGCGATCGAGCGCGACCCGGCGCACCGCTACCAGACGGGCGGCGAGCTGGCTGCCGACTTGCGGCGGTATCTGGACGATGAGCCGATCCGCGCCCGCCGCGTGCTGTTGCCCGAGCGGTTCTGGCGCTGGTGCCGGCGAAATCCGAAGGTTTCGTGGACGGCTGGCATTGCGGCGATGATGATCGTGGCCACGTTCATCGCGGCCTTCATCGCCATCAGCATCGAGCGCAACAACTTCGAACGGCTGGCGGGGGAAAACGAGCAGCTTGCGGAACGCGAGCGTGGGGCGAAGCAGCAGGTCCAGGCAGCGCTGGTCCGCGAGAAGGACCTGCGCTCAACCGAAGCCCGGCTGCGCACTGAGGCCGAACAGGCCCGCGATCGTGCCGAGCAGTCGGCCCGCGAGCTGCAGGCCGTCACCGACTACCTGACGAATGATATCATCGGCCTCGCGCGGCCGGAGTTCGCTCAGGGCCAGGCATTATCGATGCGCTCGATTCTCGATTTTGCGGCCGGCCGCGTCGAACATAACTTCGCCAACCAGCCCGCGACTGAAGCCGCCGTCCGCAACGCGATCGGCCACGCCTACATCACTCTGGGCGACTACAAAAACGCCGAAAGCCAACTCACCGCGGCCCTCGCCCAGCGGAGAAGGCTTCTGGGCGACGAGCACCAGGACACGCTCGCCACACTCAACAACCTCAGTCTGAGCCTGTCGGGGCAGGGCCGTTTTGCCGAGGGCCAGAAGCTTCAGGAGCAGGTCGTCGCCAGCTTGCGCGAGCAGCACGGCGACGAGGACCTGAAGACGCTCAACGCCATCAACAACCTGGCGGCCACCCACTACCAGCAGGGCCAGCTCGATGAGGCTCAACGTCTGCAGGAGAAATCGCTGGAGACACTTCGAAATAACTTTGGCCCTCGGCATGTGGACACCATCCGCACGCTGACCAATCTTGCCGCGACGCTGCATGGTCAAAGGTTATACGACGAAGCGCAAAAGCTCATGGTGGAGGCGTTCGAGAGTCGCCGGGGCATCCTGGCCGATACTCATCCGCTGACGCTCACCATCGCATCCAACATGGTGCAGAATCTCAACAAGCTCGGTCGGTTTGCCGAGGCGGAAAGGCTGGGCGAGCAGGCCTACCGTCACTTGAACCGTTTGCTGGGGGCGAACCACTCCACGACGCTGAAGACGTTGGGGTTCTTGGCGCAGACGTACGACAGCCTTGGGCGGCACTCGGAAGCGCAGGAATATCACCAACGGGTGCTTTCCGCCCAGTCTGAGTTCCTGGGGCCGGAGCATCCCGACACGCTGACGACCCGAAACAACCTCGCCGCATGCCTGCTGCACCAGAAGCGCTTCGTCGAGGCCGAGCACATGCTCCGCGACCTGGTGGAGATCTACCGCCGTAAGCATGGCGACGAACATCCGGCGACGCTGTCGGCACTCAACAACCTGGCCAGGGCATACCACGACCAGGGGATGCTGGCCGTGGCCCAGCATGACTTTCGGCAGGTCGTGGAGACCGCGGAACGGGTGCTCGGCCCCGACGATCTCTCCACGCTGCAGTTCCGGATTAGTCTGGCGGAGAACCTGCAGAGTCAGAAGCTGCTGGCTGAAGCAGAAGCCGAATTCGCCGCCATCCACCAGGCCGTACAGAACCGGTACGGCCGCGAGCACCGCTACGCGCTCAATACCGCCCGTCAGCTCGCCCGGGCGATGGCCGCCGCCGGAAACTACGAGAAGGCCGAGCCTGTTCTGCGCGACACGCTGGAACTGCAGAAGAAAACGCTGCCCGCCGGCCACTGGTTGACGGCGGCCACGGAAAGCCTGTTGGGCGAATGCCTGATGAAGCTTGGAAAGCATGCCGACGCCGAGCCGCTGCTCGTGGATTCCTTCCGCCGGCTGAAGGACGAGGGCTCGGCCCCGGCCGACGCCGTCCGCGAAGCACACCGGCGGGTGGTGGAACTCTATGAGGGCTGGGGCCGTCCCGAGGAGGCGGATCGCTGGAGAAGCGACCCGCCGCCCGAGAGCACGCTGCCGGCCGCACCGCCGGCCGAACAGTTGTAACTGTTTGTCGTGCAGAGAGTTGCATCCCGAAGTCCCGCCCCGGGGCTCGGCTGGGTGACGCACTTGCAACCGCACGACCGGGCTTTTGAAGACAGGAAGATTGAGGACAGGAAAATCAGACCGGCTGTCATCTTCTTCCTGTCCTCAATTTTTCTGTCTAAGCGTCCTCGGCGGGTAAAGCCCGACGGCCACCTCAGCCAAAGCCCCGCTCGGCGAGGACTTGCGTCTGTTTTTGCCCTTCCGGGGACTTTTTTAGAAAAAATCGTCCCAAATCCGATTTTTCCGTTCCTCCAGACCACCAGTTGCGCGCTTTACCTCTTAGGGAGAACCACGCGCAACTCGGAACGCCCTCTACAACTGGACCAGCTTTACCCAGATTGCCCAGTTTCAAAGCCGTCCGCACTTGCTCGCCCTCTCCACACCACGACACGCTGAAGATTCCCCATCCTTCTGAGACCGCTTGCGATCGTCCGATCGATCCTTTGGAGTAGTGCCTGATGTTTCTCACCTCGTGGCTCAGCTCGATCCGCCATGCCTTTCACCGGAGCAAGCGCGTCTCGCGGCGCTCGCTCCGCCAGCGGCAGGTGCGGCGGCGCGCGATTGAAACCCGCGCCGGCGTCGAGCGCCTCGAAGACCGTACTTTGCTGACCGCGCTGGTTGTCGATGACGTGACGGCCGGACTGGGCATCCAGGTCGACACCGACGACGTCACCGGTGGCGACGGCGTGCCCGACTTCCAGGACATCGTCGTCGATTCGAACGTCGTCACCGCCGATGCCGGAGACGGCGCGTCCATCGACCTGCGCGACCTCACGCTCGATTCGCTGACGATCGACTCGGCGAACATCAGCGGCACGAGCGGCGCCGGCCTCAACATCGTCCTGCAGAACGTCGCGCTCGGCTCGCTGGTCATTGAAGCTTCGACGATCACCGGCGGGGCCGGGGCCGGGGTCAACATCGTGCTGGTCAATTCCGTCCTCGGTGAAGTCGAGATCAACGATTCGACGCTGACGGGCACCGGCGGAACGGGCAAGACGCGACTTGGGATCGAGATCGC
>JAHWKJ010000484.1 GCA_019347905.1 Planctomycetota bacterium | reverse complement strand
GCCGTTTAGCCGCGTCCCAGCGGGACGCGCGTCCCGTTGGGACGCGGCTAAACGTACCGCGGCGCATCCGCTCGTCCGCCCGCTGTACAGCGGCCCTCCAGTCATGGACTGCGGTTGGACGAAGCTGTATAAAGATGTGGTGCGGGGCACGTGTCGGAAAGCCCGTCTCGGCCGGATTAACATCCCCAGTTTGCCGGCAGCGAAAAACCGTTCTTCACCGTTTTTTCACGCGGGCGGTTGAATGAAGCAGCGCGTCAAAGTGACGATGGTCGGCGGCAAGAACGTAGGCAAGACATGCTTCCTGCACGGCATGTATTACGTCATGCGGCGGGGAGTGAACAATTTCTTCCTGCATGCCCACGATGCCGACAGCGACAACCGCCTGATGCGGGGCTGGTCCGCCCTCAACCGCCGCGGAGAAGATCGCCGCTGGCCCGTCCCCACGCACGAAGACATCACCCGCTACGACTTCAGCTTCAAAATTGGCATGCACCGCACGCTGATGGATTTCGAGTGGGTCGACTATCGCGGCGGAGCGCTCGAAGAAGATACGGCCTCCTCGCAGGAGCTGATCGACCACCTCAACGAATCCGACTGCCTGTTCTTCTGCCTCGACGGCAGCGAACTGCGTACGCCCGTCGCCGAGCGGCTGTACGACGTCGATTCGCGGCTGTGCATCTCGCGGGCGAAGGTGCTGCTGGACGGCATGTCGCGCCGCGTGCCTGTCGCGGTGCTGATCACCAAGCACGATTGCTGCCGCCACCGCGCCAAAGACGAATTGATGGCCGACATCCGCCTGTTGTTCGACGCCTGGCTGGTGCCGGGCGAAGGCTGGGACGTGCTGATCTGCCCCGTGACGCTGGGCCGCCAGCTTGCCGAAGACATCAACGGCGGCCAGATCGACCCGAAGAACCTGCACGTGCCGCTGGTCTATTCGACGTTTTCACTCGTGGTCGAAGGCCTCGTCGACCACGAAACCAAAGCCCGCATGGCCGCCGAAAACCAGGAAGTCGCCGAACGCAGGATTCAGGAGTCCCGCGGCGGCTTTCTCACGAATTTGCTCAAGAAAAGCGACATCGAGGCGGCGCAGCTCGAAGCCGAACAATGGCAGCGGCAGCGCGCCGCCGAAGAACGCGCCGCCAATCGCCTGCGCCAGGACGTGGCCGCGCTCGGACGCGAGCTGACCAACGCCGTCATGTACTGCGACGGCCGCCGCGTGCAGATTCGTCCGCAGCACGCGGCCACCGCCTGACGAAGGAGCCCACCCATGCCTGCTCGTCAGTCACGCCCACTCTGGGCACCGCTCGTCTTCGGCCGCACGCTGAAGGTCGACTTTCGCCTCCTGGCCATCCCCGAAGGCATGGCGAAAGCCGACGTGCAGTGGTTGCAGTCGCACATCAACGGCAGCACGGTCTATCCCGACGACCTCCGCGACGGCCATCGCTGGTCGCTGTTCAAGAACGATCGCTACTGCGGCTTCGGCCTGACCTGCATGGCCCAGTTGGTCTCGACCCACCGCGTGATCGTCGAGAACCGCGAACTGTACCTGTTCGCCGGCTACGTCTCGCGCATCGACCGCTCGCAGTGGCCCGATCCTCCGCACCACCCGCCGCTGCCGATTCTGCCCGCCGTCGACCGTCCACCGTTCGACGTCCTCCGCACCTTGTACGAGTATGTCGATTTCCTCTGGAACGACGACCGCACGATGCTGGACGCCGAGGAGATCGCCACGGAAATCGAAAAGCCCTACGCGTCCGTGAAGCGGCTCGATTCGCTGCTGGAGACGCCGCGGGCCGTCGCCCGTCGTCCGAAGGAGTCGCTCCTCAATTACAATTCCCGCAAGCTGCTGCTCCTGCCGGACGACCACGACAACGTCGCCACCGGCAACGCCGCGTACTGGGCCGAGGCCGTTACCACGTCCAAGCCGGTCTCGCTCGTGATCGGTCTGCCCGATGAATGGTCGGCGAAGAAGGGCCCGTTCCTGAACGCGGCCACCGCCTCGACGACGGAGCGGCACAGCATCACCCGCGACGGAAAAGAGGCCGAAGACGAACCGGCCGAACGCGCCCCGCGGCCGCACCGCGAGGACCGCTACATCCAGCGCACCGTGAGCCGACGCCCCGCCGAACGCAAGTCGAACTACGACCTGTACGCGGTACGGTTCATCGACGTGATGCAGGACGTGGCCGCCGAGGCCACCGCCGGCGAGGGCGAAAGCGACTGGATCGACTACGACAAGGACGAGTACGACCTGTAGGCCAAAAGCCCATGGGTTGCAACCCATGGGCTTCAAGGTGCGCAAGAGAGGACTCGAACCTCCACGGGGTGTAACCCCCACCAGGCCCTCAACCTGGCGCGTCTGCCAATTCCGCCACTTGCGCTCCAAAGGCTGCCTGTCAGTATAGCCGTGGGGAAGGTTCGTTCAAGCGGCGGATTTCGCGCCGCGCGGCGTACGCGCGAAGGGGTCAGACCCCTTTGCGGCTGACGAGTTCACGACGTGGGATACCGCTCGTCCGCAAAGGGGTCTGACCCCTTCCGTCCCCCAAGCGTGTCCGCGCGCTCTAGAATCTGCGGCTGACGAGCTCCAGGTTCTCCGGCGGCAACACATTCGCCGGCTTCTTCCGCTTTCGTCGCCGCTGCGAGGCCCGCCACGCCAGCCGGCCCAATAGCCGCGGATACAGGAGCAGCACCGTTGCCAGAAACGGCCCCGAACACAACAGCGCCGCAAACGCCGACCACTCGTTGAGGAGCGCGATCGCTCCCCCGCACGCAGCCAGCACTCCGCCCGAAATGGCATAGAACGCCAGCCAGCTTGGCCAGTGTCGCACCACGCTGCGAAGGATCGGCGCCGTCACCGGCACGAACAGCGAATTCGCCTCCTGCGAAGATAGCGTCACGACTGGGAAGACGAGATACGTGACGACCGCCAGCACGGGCCAGTACGCCCCCCCGAGCTGCTCGGCGATCCAACCCGTCGCATGGCCCGCCAGCACCGACGTACCGATCAGGCACATCAGGTACATGAACTGAACGGCCCAGTCCTTCCAGTATGGTTCCAGCCAGTTCTCGACGCGGTCGTTGCCCGCCGACGTGTCCACCAGCACCGGCACGAACGCGGCCGCCGCGTACGACAGCGACAGAAGCGCCACGGCACACAGCACGGGGAAGAACACGACCAGCACGATCAGCCAGTAGAACGACTGCGCGAGCGCGAGGAGTCCCGAAGCCACCAGGCCGAACGTAAAGAACCCCAGCGTCATCAGCACCCACCGCGACAGGCTCCCGGGCCGCCAGGGGAACGTAAACACGCCGCTGAAGAACGTCCACTTTGGCGGCGGGTCCGGCTCCGAACTGCGGATCGCGGCCATGACGTCGAAGACCGTCTCCCGCTGCATGACGCCCCTGGCCGCGTCGAACGTGACGGTGGGGCGGCGCGGAGTCGGATTCTCCGGCTCCACTGCGCGTTGCATCGAAGCAGCGTCGCCGCTGTCCGGCCGTGGCCGCTGCGTCCTGTCCGCGGCCGCCTTCAGCGCGCCGCTCGCGACCGTTCGTTTCGTGGCCCCCGGGCTTTGGCCATGCCGCTCGTTCGCCTGCGGTTTCGCAGCCGGAGGTTCATCGGAACGATTCCCACGATCCGTTCCCCCCGGCACGTGGACGTCCTCCAGGCATTCCGGGCACAGAATCGTCTGGTCCTCTCGTGACGGCGGGGGTTCCAGCACCGCTCCGCACGCGGGACAGCCGATCGTCCCCGGCGGCAGTGATTCACGGGCGATTCGTTCGCTCGCAGGAATGTCTCTGCCTGTGGGCCGCCGTTCCGCTCCGCCTGGCGGATCGTCCACCGACATCGACTCCCCGGAGCCAAACGTGTCGAACACCGGAGCATCGGGAATGGCCTGCGCCGCAGACGCCTCGATCGAATACGTGCCGATGCCGCTCCCGTCCGTGGGCTCCCCGCTCACCGGCCGCCCGGGTGCGGCATCGTGCAGGTTTGGCTGACCCAATCCATACGTGCCGATCGGCTCCGCCTCGCGCTTGCGCGGCATCCGCGCCTGCGCCTCGCTGATCGAGGGCACCCGCACCAGCGTGTAGCAGTCCGGGCACTTCACCTTCCGCGGCATCTTCCACGGCCGCGGTGTCAGCCGCGTGTCGCAGACCGGGCAGTACACCGCCACGTATTCGGGAATGTCGGAAGACGCACCAGTCACGGCTGAAGGATGCAGAGGTGTGGCGTCGGTGGAGATATGGGAGTCCGGTTCTCTCGTGCGAACCGGACGCTAGCGCGTGCCGGCTGATTTCACAACCATTAGACAGTCACCGAACGCACGACCTCCAGCGCCTCCTCGCGGCTCTCGCACAGATCCCAGAAGGTGTCGAGCCGCGTGGCGGCGAGGATCTCGCGTTCGTGCTTGGAAAGGTTGCACAAGGCCATCCGCCCGCCGCGGTTGGCCACGCGTTTCCAGAGCTTCAGCAGGAATCCCAAGGCCGTCGAGCCGACGTAGTCGGAATACTCGAAATCGACCACCGCATGCTTCACGTCGGGCGAGCCTTCCACGACTTCAAACGCCTCTTGGGCTTCCGCGATGAGTCGCTCGTACTCGAACTCCCCCGCGTCCGACAACAGGGCCACGACGACAGTGTCGTCCTGGCGCTCGATGTGAAACAGTCGCCTCGCTGAGGACATCGCACCCTCCGTCGGAGAACAAGCCGAGCGTCGTCTCCGGGGCAGAGTTTGGACCCACCGAGGATACACGCGGTCTCTCGGCGGCGTCAAACCGTGACGGGGTGACGGGGTGACGGGGTGACGGGGTGACGGGGTGACGGGGTGACG
>JAHWKJ010000483.1 GCA_019347905.1 Planctomycetota bacterium | reverse complement strand
CGATGCGCTGACCGCCGGAGGCGCGAGCGCCGCGCTGGCCGCCAGCATTTTTCACTATGGAGCGTTCACGATCGAGGAGACGAAACGCTACCTGACTGGACGCGGTGTGCCGGTGCGGATGAATCTGGCGATTTGAAATGACCCGCATGCTCGCCCGCGGCGCGCTGAGGTCTTGCAACAGCGCGTCCTGAAACTCGAAAATGAATTGGCGCGACGGGAAGTGCCCACCGCGGCCGACTGACAAATTCGCGGCTTCGACGATTGTCGCCGACTGAGGAACCCGACACATGGCCGTCATCGCCGACTGGACCACGTCCACCTATGAACCCGGCAAGGAACTGGAGATCGACAAGATCTTCCGCCTGTCGGTCAAACACGGCGCCTCGGACATCCACTTGCAGGTGGGCCGCCCGCCCATCTTTCGCATCAAGGGGACCCTCCGCGAGCTCCAGATGGACGTCATCAGCGAAGAGCAGATGATCGAGCTCACGTTCCCGATGATGGATCAGCGGAACCTCGACATCTTCCACAACACGGGCGGCGCCGACTTTGCCAAGATCATCGTGCTCGACGGCGATCCGTGGCGGTTCCGCGTCAACCTGCTCACACAGCTCGGCAAGGTCGGCATGGTCGCCCGCCGCGTCGAGCGGTTCATCCCCAATTTCGAGGGCTTGAACCTGCCGCCGGTCATGGAGCGGCTGTGCAAATTCGACCAGGGCATGGTCCTGCTGGCGGGTGTCACGGGCAGCGGCAAGAGCACGACGATCGCGTCGATGCTCAACTGGGTCAACCAGAACATGCGGAAGCACATTCTGACGATCGAAGACCCGATCGAGTTCGTGTACACGTCGGACAAGTGCCTGATCAACCAGCGCGAGCTCGGCATGGACGTCAGCGATTTTCACGTGGCGATGAAGCACGCCGTCCGCGAAGACCCCGACATCATGCTGGTCGGTGAAATGCGCGACCGCGAGACGTTCGAGACGGCGATCCATGCCGCCGAGACGGGTCACCTGGTGTTCGGGACGATTCATGCCTCGACGGCCCCCAGCACCATCGGCCGCATTCTGGACCTGTTTCCGCAGGACATGCACTCGGCGATCCGCTCGTCGATGGTGTTCAACATGCGGGCCATCGTCGCCCAGAAGCTGCTCCCGACCATTCTCGAGGGCGAGGGGCAGCCCAAGCGGGTGCCGATCCTCGAGATCATGATCTTCAACCCCACCGTGCGCAAGCTGATCATGGAAGAAGAGGACGAGAAGCTGTCGGCGGCGATCCGCATCGGCAAGGAAGAAGGCATGCAGCGGTTCAACGACAGCCTGCAGTATTTCGTCGAGAAGGAGTTTGTCAGCCGGGCGGCGGCCTTCGAGGTTTCGCCCAACGTCGAAGAGCTGAAGATGGCCCTCAAGGGCATCGAGGTGAAGGGGGCCGCGATTCTGTAACGCGTATGCTCTCTGCTGAAAGCTCGAGGGCAAAAGATTGAGGGCAAAAAGATTCCGTCGTCGGGCATTCTTCTGCCCTCCATTTTTTTGCCCAGTGTCGCTCGGCGCTCTGAACTCCGTCAGGTTGACCTGACTCAGCTCGCCACCTGAACTCTATTGCACGACCCGAGCCTGAAGATCTGACCTTGAACGTCGCACTTCGTACCTCGTACTTGCTCGGCTGCATGGCGTTACTGTTCGCGCTGCATGCGCCCGGCTTGTGTCTGGCGCAGGTGCAGCCCGACGGAGCGTTCGGGGCGCCGGCGGAGCCGCGCGAGCGGCAGCGGGGCGGTCTGGAGCCGCAGGGCGAGGGCGGAGCGGCGTCCACAAGTGGTGCGGCGCCGACAGCGGCCGGCGGCGGGGCGCGGCCTGCCTGGCAGGGGTTCAACCATGAGAAGAGCGCGTTTCCGCCGGCGCCGCGGGGCTTTGTGCGATTTGAGGGCCGCTACGTCAACATGCTGCTGCTGGTGCCGACGATTGCCGTCTTCCTCATCTGGACGGCGAGTTCGCACTGGGTCAGTAGCGATGCCAGCAACCTGAAGCTGCGGCCGGCGTTCTGGAACTCGGTGATGCTCGTCGCCGGCGTGGCCGCCTTCGTCACGGCGTTCACGCTGCCGCATCCAGCGGCAGCCTTTCTGGCAATGAACGTGTTATGGGGCCTGCCGCTGGGCCTTTACGTCAAGGAACGCAACGGCCGCGTGCCGGAGTCGGGCAAGGTCCTCACGCCCGACCATATCTACACGGTGCTGGTGCGCACATTGGCGAAAGTGGGCATCCACATCGGCTCGCGCGAGGTCCGCGAGGCCGCCGTGGGGCCGCCGATTCGCTTCATCGGGAAGTCGACGACGGGCCGCGAGGAAGACGACGTGCGTTCGCGGCAGGTGGAAAACTCGCGGGGGATCCTCGCCGCCAAGGAGTTGATCTACGACGCGATCCTCCGCCGCGCCACCGACGTGCACCTGGAGCCGAAGGAGCAGGAGCTGTCCGTGCGGCTGCGAATCGACGGCGTGATGTACCCGACCGAGCCGTTCGAGCGCACGATGGGCGATGCGATCGTCAACATCTTCAAGGTGCTGGGGGCGATGGACATCACGGAGCGCCGCCGACCGCAGGACGGCAGCTTCCGCGCCCGGCTGGAAGACCGCGACATCGATTTCCGCGTCGCCACGCAGGGCACCCGCCACGGCCAGAAGATGAGCCTGCGGATCCTCGATCAGGCGAATTCCGTGGGGAAGATGGCGCAGCTCGGCTTCCGCAAGCAGATGCTGGAACAGATGCAGGAGATCATCCACCAGCCGCACGGCATGCTGGTGGTCTGCGGGCCCACCGGTGCGGGCAAATCGACCACGTTGTACGCGGCGATCAACGAGATCGATGCCTACCAGCGGAACGTCATCACCGTCGAAGACCCCATCGAATACAAGATGGAGAACGTCAACCAGATCGAGGTGAACACCAGGAGCGGCCAGACGTTCGCCTCGTCGCTGCGGAGCATCCTGCGGCAGGACCCGGACGTGGTGATGATCGGCGAAATCCGCGATGCTGAAACGGCGGAGATCGCCTGCCAGGCGGCCAACACGGGCCACATGGTGTTCTCGACCGTGCACGCCAACGACACGCTCACCGCGCTGTACCGCATCCAAGAACTGGGCGTCGAGCCCTTCATGGTGGCCAACTCGATCTCGGCCATTATCGGCCAGCGGCTGGCGCGGCGGCTGTGCACGGACTGCAAGGAAGCCTACAAGCCCAAGCCCGAGTTCCTCCGCAAAGCCGGCCTGCCGACGGAGAAGGTCGAGCGGTTCTACCGCCCGCCGAAGAACCGCGAGGAGCCGTGCGCGAAGTGCGGCGGCCTGGGCTTTTTCGGTCGCGTAGGGGTGTTCGAGTTTCTGGTGATCAACGAACGCATGCGGGACATGATCCGCGACAAGGCCCCCATGCAGGCCATTCGGGCCGAAGCCCGCAAGAACGGCATGCTGCAAATGAAGGAGGAGGGCCTGCGGCTCGTCGTCCGCGGCGTGACGTCGATCGACGAGTTACTGCGCGTCGTGAAATAAAAGCTTTCAGCTCTCAGCGATCAGCTTTCATGATCGACATCCTCCTATTGGCCGTGCTGGCGATCGTGACGTGGACCGTCGCGGGCGAAGGTCCGTGGGGGGCGGCGCTGGCCTTGTTCTGCGTCGTGTTCGCGGGCCTGTTCGCCATGAACTACTTCGAGCCGGTGGCCGTCTGGCTGGAGAGCCTGAGCCGCGGTTCCCCCGGCTGGGCGCGGCGGACGGACTTTATTGCGCTCATGGGGCTGTTCGCGCTCGCCGTGTTCGTGCTGCGGCTCGCGACGGACCGGCTCGCGCCGACATACATGCAGGTCGACACGTTCGTGTATGAAGTGGGGCGGTGGACGCTGGGCCTCGCGACGGGTTACGTGACGATGGCCTTTCTGCTGACGGCCCTCCACACGGCGCCGTTCCCGCGGACGGTGACGGCGGCGGGCGTCCAGGAGTTCATTCCCGGCTTTAAGCCCGAGCGGAAGAACTTCTTCGGCGCGACGGCGCCCGACCGGCAGTGGCTGGGGTTCGTGCAGTACGTGTCTTACGGGCCGATGCCTCGCGGCCGCGTGTTCGACGGCCCCTATTTCGCGGCCGGCGAGTTCGAGGGGTACTGGCCGTCGTTTCCCATCCGCTACGCGACCCGGCGGGAAAGTGCCGCACCGGTCGTGCTGGCTCCTGGCGCCACGCCCGGCCCGGGAGGCGGCGGACTCCAGCCGCAACAGGCGCCCTCCGACGCGACGCGGTTTTGAGTCAGCGGTCAGCGGTCAGCGGTCAGCCGGAACGCTGAAAGCTGATCGCTGACCGCTGACTTACTGCGGCGGCCCGTAGCTGTTTTGCGGCCAGGGCGGCGGCGAGTTCACGGCCGGGTTGTAGGGCTGCGGTCCGGTGCCGCCCCAGCCGCCCGGCGACTGGGGCGAATCGGCCGCCCGCGGCGCTCCGCCCCCGGCCGGCCACTGCTGCTGCTCGGCCGCCAGGCGCCGGTGCAGCGAATTGACGGCGGCGTCGTGCGCCCGGCGGTCCGCATCGTAAGGCGATAGCGGCGCTCCCGCGGGGAACGCGGCACCGGTCACGCCGCTGGCGGCTCCGCCGCTCTCAGGCGGCCGGCTCCTGACGCCGGGCGTGATCGTGATCTGGTGCGGCGGGCGGTAGCCTGCGGACGCCGGGGAATTCCACGCCTGGGGGTACGCCGCGGGCGCCGGCTGCTCGTGTCTTTGCGCGCCTCCGGGCCAGTCGGCGGGGGCGGCGGCCGGCTGTGCGGACGCGGGCGCGGGGATGTGAGCCGGCGCCGCGACCTGGGCCGCGGCGGCC
>JAHWKJ010000482.1 GCA_019347905.1 Planctomycetota bacterium | reverse complement strand
CGCCCATCGGGTCGATGGCATCGGCGACCCGCCCGGGCCCCCCCTTACTAAGGGGGGGAAGGAGGGCGCGGCGCTGCCGCTCGATGTCCGTCAGCAGGCGGCGGCGGTCGTCCAGCCGGCGTGCCGAGACTTCAGGCAGACGCAGAAAGTCGCCCACACGATAATCGGGCAGAGCCGGATTGGAATCGGTCGTCAGCGGATCGAACCGCTGTCCCAGCCAGCCGGCGAACTGGCCGTGACTCTCCTCGACGAAGCGCGGCACGTCTCCCTCGACTTTCGACCGCATCGAAACAAACGGCGGCAGCGGACCGGCCCCGCGGCCCAATTTCGACAGCACCGAGCCGATGTGCGGCCAGTCGCCGCGCAGATCGCCGCCGGGCGGCGGCGGCTGGCCCGTTAATAGGTAGTGCGTGGCCGTAGTGTGGTTGACGTCGCCGTGCGTCAGCGAGCGGACGACGGCGAGGCGATCCGTCCGCGTGGCCAGGAGCGGCAGGTGCTCGCAAATCTGCAGGCCCGGCACCACGGTCGAGATCGGCTGAAATTCGCCGCGAATCTCGGCGGGCGCCGCGGGCTTCATGTCCCACGTATCCTGGTGCGCCGGCCCGCCCCACATGAACAGCAGAATGCACGACTTTGCTCGGCCGAAGCTGGCGTGATGCGCTTCGCCCGCAGTTTCCGCCGCCAAGCTGCGACCGTGAAGCAGCCCGGGCCAGCTCAATCCGAACAACCCGATCGACCCGGCCCGCAACAGATCGCGGCGGTTGTGCTGGACGTCGAAGAACCCACGGCAGGCGGCGGACATGGCGCCCGCGATTATCGCACTGCGCGTGGGGCATGACAATGTACGTCGCGCGATGCCGGTCTTTTAGCGGGTCACGCTTCGCTCTGACACCGGCCACCCGCCACGAGCCAAGCGCCGTCAATTGCTACCGAGGCCTGAACCGTCTGCAGCAAAGCCGTAAAGGCTCTCGTCCATCCGGCCTGCCGCATCGGTCACTCGCAGCACGGCGGTGTAGGGCCAAGCGTCAGGGCCGGGTGAAAGATACACGACAGGCCCCGTCGCGTCCGCACTCTCGAAGTTCGTGCGCCCCTTCAAATCCCACTCGTACAACACGACCTCGTGGCCATCGATGTCGTAGGCCTTGACGCTCAGTTCGGCCCTGCCGTCGTCGAGGATTCTGACATCGGCCGGCATGATCTCCGGGCCGTTCTCGAAAGGATCGACTTCAAAGTCTGTCTCGGCCACCGCCTCCCATTCATTCGCGCCTCCGGAAGCGGCGACGGAGGCAAAGGACGCCACGGAGAGCAGCTCCGCTGAGGTGCCAGAACTCGCAGCGGGCATGGCGGGTGCCTTTTTTGCAGCCTCGATCCGTGCCAGTTGCTCCTCGTCGAGACCTTCGATGTTGACGAGCGCCGGTCGGACGGCAAACGGTGCGGCATGCACACTTTCGAGCCACAGCAACGCCCGTTTCGTGATGAAATCGCCAGGGGAAAAACTTGTGCCTCCGAAGATGAAGTCGCTGCCATCCCAGCGCGAGCCCTCCAGAATCGGCGTCGACCATTCCTCATAGGGGCAAACGATCAGTCGCCGATCGCCGGGCCCCTTGTGCCGTCCGCGGCTGGCCATGCACTCTTTTCCACAGCTCGGACAATGATGGTTAGCAAAGGCGCACCGCTGGCAAAGAATTGGCGTATAGCCACACCACGAACAGGCATTCGGCGCACCTCGCACAAGCAGCGGTCGCCGGCACTTCTTGCCTTGGAAACTGAGGTAGAACAGGCGGGGCACCTTCTCATTTACCCGCGGCTTGACCTTGACCTTCACGTTGTCGAGCGCAAAGCCCGATAATCCGCTGAGCTTCAGTTGCTCCGCGAAGGCTGCGGAGACAAGCAAAGCTTTGCTCCCCTCAGTGTTGACCAGCACAAATGGCGCAAGATGTGTCCCATGCAGAAGCTCAACGGCGAGATCGAGCCAATAGATCTCGGTGACATGAGCATCATCGATCGGACAGCGACACTTCAGCTCCTTGCGGCCAAACGTGATGTCGAGCCAGAGATACGCCTCGTTTTTCCAGACAAACAGCTCGTCGTCGGTCGGATTCCTTTTGTAAAGCACAGCATCCAGGCCTGCTTCCCAGCCAACCAGCGGCTGATCTTCGCTGAGGGCGGCGAACTCGAAGAAAACACCGGAAACGAGGTTCCCGGATGCATCAACGACAATGTTGTCCACCGCTTCGCTCCCGGGCGCGATGAGGATGCTGCCCCTTCTGGGCGTGTGAATCGAATCTCACCTGACGGCCATCCGCCCGTCAAGCCGCGCGCAGATGATTCTCCGGCAGCGGTCAGGCGGGCGACGGTGGATGCGAAACCGGCTGCTTGTCGCTCTGCGGCGATTGTGCCATACTCGGTTTCGCCGTCCGCAGCGTGGTGGCTCGGCCGCTCGAACGGGGTCAGACCCCTTTGCGGGCAGGCGATGCAGATAATGGGAATACGGGTGAGCCGCAAAGGGGTCTGACCCCTGCATCGCGTCACCGCGAGGAGGAGCATGTCGACGCAGACCATCCGCACGCACGAGCTGGCCAACGGACTGACGCTGATCGTCGAATCGATGCCCGCCGTGCAGTCGGCCGCGTTCTCGCTGCTCGTCCCCGGCGGCAGCCTGTTCGATCCGCCGGGAAAGAACGGCTCGGCGGCCCTGTTGTGCGATCTGCTCACCCGCGGCGCCGGCGAACTCGGCAACGTCGAGCTGTCCGAGGCGCTCGACGACCTGGGCCTCTCGCGGCACGAGAACGTGGGGAACACCCACATCAGCTTCTCCGGCGCGTCGCTCGCGACCAATCTGCCCGCCGCCCTCGAAATCTACGGCGACATCCTCCGCCGGCCGCACCTGCCGGAAGAACACTTCGAGCCCGTTCGCGAAGGCGTAAGGCAGTCGTTGCAGTCGGTGGAAGACGAGCCGCGGCAGAAGGTGATGGTCGAACTGCGGCGGCACACTTACGACGCACCTTGGGGACTGCCCTCGGACGGATCGCTCGAAGACCTGCCGCGGCTGTCGATTCAGACGACGCGCGAGCACTACGAGCGCTGCTTCCGGCCCAACGGCACCATCCTGGGCATCGCGGGGAATGTCGAATTCGAGCGGATGGTGGACGTGGTCGAGCGCGTTTTCGGCGACTGGGTGCCGAAGGCCGATCCGGAGTTCGAGACTTCGCCGCCCGCCCCGTCGCCCGCGCACCTCGAGCACGAATCGGAGCAGACGCACATCGGCGTGGCCTACCGCGCCGTGCCGTTCCGCGATCCGCAGTATTACGCGGCGTGGGCGGCGGTCAGCGTGCTCAGCGGTGGCATGAGCTCACGGCTGTTTACGGAGGTTCGCGAGAAGCGGGCGCTGTGCTATGCCGTCTACGCGGGGCTGCGGAGCCTGAAGGACGAAGCCCGCGTGTTGTGCTACGCCGGCACCACCAACGAGCGGGCGCAGGAGACGCTCGACGTGATGCTGCGCGAGCTGGTGCGGCTGGGCGAAGGCATCAAACAGGACGAGCTGGAGCGATCAAAGGCCCTCGCCAAAAGCGCCCTCATCATGCAGCAGGAGTCGAGCAGCTCGCGGGCCTCATCGATCGCGGGCGACTGGTTCCATTTGAAGCGCAACCGCACGCTCGACGAAATCCGCGAGAAGATCGATTCGCTGACGGTCGACAGCGTGCTGGATTACGTCCACGAACATCCGGCACGCGACTTCACCCTCGTTACGATTGGTCCGGAGGCGTTGCGGGTCGAAGGTCAGATGGACTGAGGGATTGGGCACGCTCGAATGGCGACAGACGATCTGATTTTCCGGGTCGGCGTCATCGTGATGTGCAGCGGGATGCTGATCGAGCTTGTCGCATTCGCGCTCCCCGCGCTGTTCGGATGGCAAAGACGTCGCTCCTTTGGAATCTACGCTATCGGCTTCATGGTCTTTTACTTGGGCGTCGTCCTGGTCATCGCGGCCAAAGTCTTCTTTTAGGTAATTAGCCATGCCCTTCCACGAAGCAAATCTTCCCAACGGCCTCAAAGTTGTGGCCGAGCTCACGCCGCAGGTGCACAGCGTGGCGGCGGGGTTCTTTGTGCGGACCGGGTCGCGCGATGAGACGCCCGAGGTCGCCGGCGTGAGCCATTTCCTCGAGCACATGGCCTTCAAGGGCAGCCAGAAGTACACGGCCGATGAGGTCAACCGGCTGTTCGACGAGATCGGCGCCGACTACAACGCCTCGACCAGCGAGGAAGTCACCACCTATTACGCGGCCGTGCTGCCCGAGTACCTGCCGCGGACGTTCGAGCTGCTCGCGACACTGCTGTATCCCGCGTTACGCAAGGATGACTTCGACATGGAGAAGAAAGTCATCCTCGAAGAGATCGGCATGTACAAGGACGAGCCGGGCTGGGTGGCCTACGAGGCGGCCATGCAGTCGCACTTCAGCGGCCATCCGCTGGGACGGATCATCCTGGGGACCAGCGACAGCATCTCGGCTCTCAAGGTCGAGCAGATGCGAGCCTATCACTCCGACCGCTACAAGGCCGGCAACATCACGCTGGCCGTGGCCGGCAATACCGATTGGCAGACGGTATTGCGGCTGGCGGAGTTGCACTGCGGCGGCTGGCCGGGCGGCGCCGGCGAGCGGCCGCTGTCGGAGCCGCGTCCGGCCGGCGGCGTGAGCGTCGTCACCAAACCCAACACGCACCTGGAGCAGGTGCTGGAGATGAGTCCGGCGCCGCCGTCGCACAGTCCGCTGCGGTTCGCCGCGGCGATCCTGTCGGTGATCGTGGGCGACAGCTCCGGCAGCCGGCTGTACTGG
>JAHWKJ010000481.1 GCA_019347905.1 Planctomycetota bacterium | reverse complement strand
CTCGCGGCAGTTCCGCTCGATGGCGGTCATCATTTCTTCGGCGAGACTATCGGCGAACGGCCGGGCGAGCGTGTCGGTCGGGACGATGTGATCGGCCGTCGCCAGCGTGCGCTCCGGCATCAGCACGGAGAGGCCGCGTTCGCGCAGCATCTGGAACGCCTGTGGACTGGTCACTTCGTGGACGAGGTGCCAGCCGATGAAAAGCTGCGTCTGCCCCGTCGGCAGCTTGCGCACGGCGTGCAGGTCCCAGACTTTGTTGAACAGGTTGCGTCGGTCGGACATGGACGGGATCGCGGGTCAGAATATGGGACGAGACGGGCGGCGATTCGCAGTCCGTCAATTGTAGATGCGGCCAGCGACGGCGTCAGCTATCAGGGTTTCCCCGACCAGGGATGGGCGGATCTCTCCCGGTAGGGTGACGCCGTGAGAATCGGATAGCGAGCGTTTGCCGACCTGCTAATCTGGCGAGTCCCGGCACATGACGGCCGACAGGCGGCCTGTCCCGTACACGCAGCTAATGGATTTCGGAGGCAGTTCGGTGACCGCACTCTCACCCCCCGCACGCACCGCACACCCAGGTTTGTCGTCTCGAAGAAATGCCGATCAGCAGCTCATCGCCACGCTGCGCCGCTCCCTGGAGGAAGCGGGATACTCTCCGCTGCGGGGCGTGCGAGTGGCTGCCTCCGACGGCTGCGTGACGCTCTCGGGCCGCGTGCCCACGTGGTACATGAAACAGGTGGCCCAGGAGATTGCGCTGGGCGCCGACGGTGTCACAGCGCTAGCGAACGACCTGGAAGTCCTTTGAAATTTCCTCGGCGTGGGATTGCGCCGCTTCATGCCTAGATTGCTCCCGGGAAGGAATCAGCCATGCTCGTGCTCAGTCGGAAGATCGATCAGCAGATTCGTATCGGCGATGACGTCGAGATTACAGTGCTCGAGATCCGCGGCTCGCGGGTCAAGCTGGGCATTACGTGCCCCGGCGAGATTCCCGTCCACCGGGCCGAGGTGTGGAGGCGCATCGAGCGCGAGTTGATGGCGCGGGAACAGGAGTCCCCGCAGTTGGTGCTGGCGGCCCACTGACGTGACGCGCGTAGTCGGACGAGCCATGACGCGTTTAGCCGCGGCCCGCTGGGCCGCGGCTAAACGGTGCTACGGCTCCAGCTCGTTCCAGTCGACGAGCTGGATCTCCGGGCGGATGATCCGCTTGAAGCCGTTGCGCTGGCTGGTTTTCACGCCCTTGCCGCCGCGGCCGGTGACGCCGTACTTCGTCTGGCCGAAGGCCATCGGCGTGTCGTTGGTGTTGAGCACGTGGAGCGCGTCGCTGGGCCGGCTGAGCTGCATGCCGCCCAGCACCTCGTCGCCCTTCTCCAGCTTGATGCCGCGCACGCCTTTGCCCGCCGCCGCCACCACGGGCACTTCCTCGATCGCGAAGTGAATGATGCGGGCGGACTTCGTGGCCAGAAATATCGTTTCGGCCTCGCCCGCCAGTTCCGTCAGCACCACGCGGTCGCCCTTCCGCAGCCGGCAGAACTTGCGGCCCGCTTTCGTCGACTGCAGCCGAAACAGCGAAAACGGCAGCCGCATCACCTGGCCGTGAGCCGTCGCGATCAACAGGTGCGGAGTCGGCAGCGGCTGCTTGCGGGTGGTTTTGTCCTCCGGCGTGAACCGTGGATCGGTCGAGACCGCCCCCACAATGCCTGCGCCATCAGTGAGCCGCACGTGCTTCGAGAGCGGCTCGCCGTAGCCGCTGGAGGCCGGCACCTGCTCGATGGGCAGCGTGTAGGCCACGCCGTCGCTGGCGAAGAACACCACGTGCTCGAGCGTGCTGCCGGGCACGACGGCGAGCACATCGTCGCCGTCGCGGACGCGCGTGCTCTCGATCTTGTGAATTCGGCCCACGCGCTTGATCCAGCCTTCACGGGTGACGACGACGTTGGTGTTCTCGCGGACGATGTACGCCTGCGGGTCGTACTCCGTGATCTCTTCAGTCGAACCCAGGCTCGTCTTCCGCTTCTCGCCGGGGGCGGCGGCCAGTTCGTTCAGTTCCGTCTCGACCACGCCCCACAGTCGCTTGTCGGAGGCGAGGATGCGGCGGATCTTCTCGGCCTCGGCCCGCTTCTCTTTCAGCTCTTCGAGAATGCGGCCGATCTCGAGCTGCGAAATGCGGTACAGGGCCAGCTCGAGAATCGCGTTCGTCTGCTCTTCATCGAGCGGGAAGGCTTTCATCAGCCTGGCGGCCGCGTCGGGCTTGCCCTCGCTCTGGCGAATGATCCTGATGGCCTTGTCGAGGCCGTCGAAGACGATCGCAAAGCCTTCCAGAATGTGAATGCGGCGTTCGAGCTGCTCCAGTTGAAACTCGAACCGCTTGCGGACGGTGGTGAAGCGGAACTTCAGAAAGTGCTGTAACAGCTCGACCAGAGTGGCCCGCCGCGGGACCAATACGCCCGTGTCGTCCGGTACCAGGCACGTGGTGTTGATCGCGACGTTCTGCTCCAGCGCCGTGTGCTTGTAGAGGTAGGCCATCACGGTTTCGGGATCGCTGCCGGGCTTCAGCTCCAGCACGATCCGCAGGCCGTTCTCGTCGCTGGTCTCGTCGCCGACCGCTTCAAGCTGCGGCAGCTTGCGGCCGTGGACGATCTGCCCCAGGTGCTCGACCAGCGGGCCGGTCTCGACGCCGTAGGGCACGTTGTAGACCACGAGACGGTCTTCCAGCTCTTTGCGGCCGCGGCGGTCGAAGCACCATTCGCCGCGGATTTTGATCGAGCCGCGGCCCTCCTCGTAGGCCTCGCGCAAGGCGCGGCGGTCGGTGACGACGCGGCCGCCCGTAGGGAAATCCGGACCTTTGATAAACTTCATCAGCCGGGCGACCGTGGCGTCCGGGTGATGGATGAGATACGTGCAGGCCGCGACGACCTCCGCCAGGTTGTGCGGCGGGATGCTGGTCGCCATGCCGACGGCAATGCCTTGGGCGCCGTTCACCAGCAGGTTCGGAAAGCGTGCCGGCAGGACGACCGGCTCCTGCCGCGAGTTGTCGTACGTCGGCCGCGTGTCGACCGTCCGAAAGCGGAGTTCGCTCATCAGCTCTTCGGCGATTGAAGTCAGCCGCACTTCGGTGTAGCGTGCCTGCGCGTGTGGGAGGCCGATGATGGAGCCGAAGTTTCCCTGCCCGTCGACGAGCGGGTAGCGCAGCGTAAAGTCCTGCGCCATGCGGACGATGGTTTCGTAGACGGCAGCCTCGCCGTGCGGATGGTACTTGCCCACCGTCTCGCCGCAGACGCGCATGGACTTGGAGCGTCTGGCGTCGTGGAGCAGCCGCAGCTCCTGATACATGGCGTACAGGATGCGGCGCTGCACGGGCTTAAGCCCGTCGCGAACGTCCGGCAGCGCGCGCGCGGTGATGACGGACAGCGCGTAATTCAGGTAGCGCCGTCGGGTTTCCTGGCTGAGCTCGACGAACTGGACGCGGTCGGCGTCGAGGGGTGCCCCGTTGCCGTTCGTTGCGGCGCTGCCGCCGCTGGTGCGCGATTTTTTGCGTGCCAAAGTGCGGGTCCCTGCTGTCCGTAGAGCAAGCAGCTTGCTTGCGTCAACCATCAGCGAATCGAAAGCGGTACAAACCCCGCACAAGCAAGCTGCTTGTGCTACGCAGAGCGCATTGTAGCGATCGTGGCGGCAGTTCAAAGACGGCTGAGTTTGACGATTTCACGGGCTGTGACCGTTCGGCGGGCCGGATGTGCGGGTTGTATCGGCTTCGACGGCAATGCATTCGGCACTACGCGGCGAACCGCTATGGACCGGGCGGAAGGACTCATCGCGACCATCCGCAGGGGCCGAAATCCTCGTAGTCACCTCGGCATCTCGTTCATGCGGGTGACTTGAGCACGCACCGTCCAGGGAGGGAGTCCATGTCGCGCCTGACGCTTCGAGTCGCCTTGTCGCTCGCCCTCGGCTGCGCGGCCGGGCTCCACAACGCGGCGGCGCAGTCGCCGGTCCGCCACGCGGGGCATTCGCATTCGGTTCCGGTGCACGGGGCGCACGTCGGAGGCGGAGCTTACACGCATGGGGGCTACGCCCCGCCGCCTCCGGTTCACAGCGACGGCTGGATCGGCCGCGGCCACCACAAGGCGTATTACCATCCGAATGAGCCGCTCGCGCGGCCATGGTACTACGCCGGCTCCCCCGGATACCCCTACCTCGACGCGCCGCTGTACCCCTCGCCGGTGCCGAACGTGCCGTATCAGGTCGGCGCGACCTTGATCACCAACCAGGCCCTCGCGCCGCATGAGATGCTGTACAAGCACGAGTACAAGGCCCTGTATCCGCCGTACTACTACAAGGTCGACGGCGGGTGGGTCGTCACGCCCTGGGGCGTGTGGTCTCACGAAGACTGGAAGCTGCAGGGCACGCAGGTCGAGGTCGAATACCGTCCGCACTACTCGATCTTCTCGATGTTCTGCCCGCCCCGGATCAACTGACGCCGCAGTACGAAGGGGTCAGACCCCTTTGCGGATCACCCGCTCAGTAACTTCAACGCCGCTCGTCCGCAAAGGGGTCTGACCCCGTGTGATGCGGCACCACTGCGACACAGTACGCACGGGAAACAGTTCCATGCCGAAGCTCACCTGGAAGACCGGCTGCCTCTTGTTGGCGGCAGGAATGCTTGTGGCCGTGGGCGGCCTGCGGGCCAGCGCCGAGGACACCGCCCCCGTCGAACCCGAAGCCATTCCGCCGGCCGGAATCGAGCCAACCGGCGACGTCGAAGTCACCGTCGGCGACGGGCTCGATCTGCCGACGTATTACATGGAGGGCAGCGAGTACACCGAAACGTCCGGCTCCGATCTCAA
>JAHWKJ010000480.1 GCA_019347905.1 Planctomycetota bacterium | reverse complement strand
CGGCGGCCGCCAGCGAGGGCCCGCCCGCCGCTCCCTCCCTCGACCGCCCGTGGACGAGCGCCCGGAGGACATCGTTCATGGACCGGAACCGCTCGTCGGGGTACTTGGCAACCATGCGGCTGTAAACGGCTTCGAGTTCCGGCGGGACGTCCGGCCGATGCTCCCCGAGAGCCGGTATCGGCAACTCGCGATGCGCCATCAGCTTGTCGATGCTCGAGGTTCCGCCGTAGGGAATCGTCCCGGTCAGGCAGCGGTAGAGCGTGCAGCCGAGGCTGTAAATGTCGGCCCGGTGATCGGCCTGGTGCGTATTGCGGGCCTGCTCCGGCGCCATGTAATCGACGGTGCCCAGGATCTGGCCGGAGTCGGTCAGCCCGTCTTCGTCGGAAGTTTCGGTGCCGGAGACATGCAGCCGCGCGAGGCCCATATCGAGAATCTTCACTGTCCCGGCGCAATCGACCAGCAGGTTCGACGGCTTGACGTCGCGGTGCACGACGCCGCGGCCGTGCGCGTATGCCAGCCCACGCGCCGCCTGCAGGATGAGGTCGACCGCCTGCGAGATTTCCAGCGGCCGGCGGCCGCGGAGGATCTCCGCCAGCGAGCGGCCGTCGACGTACTCCATCACCAGGTACGGCTCGCCGTCGACGAAGCCCGCGTCGTAAGCCGTGACGATGTTGGGATGTGCCAGCCGTGCGGCGGCCTCGACCTCGCGCTGGAAGCGCAGCAGGGCTTCTTCGGCGTCACTGCTGCCGCACAGCACCTTGAGCGCGACCAGCCGCTGCATGTGACGGTGGCGAGCCTTATAGACGCGGCCCATGCCGCCCTCGCCGATCTCGTCGAGCAGCACGTAATCGGCAACGAGGAGCTTGCGATGCATCCCGCTGCGGATCGCCTCCGCCTGCAGGGGCGTCAACCGGCCCGCCGACACCCACTTCTCGATCAGAGCGCCGACAGTCGTGGCGCCGACGGCTTCCGACCGCCTGGCGTCGCCGGCGGCGGCCGACGGCAGAATGCCCAGCGCAACAAGTTCGTCGAGCAATTGTGAAGTGGAGAGCTGCATGAGGGGGCGCTCCCGCGGCGAATTCGGAACGGTCCGCCGCATTTCTCCGGGACGTTAGTCACAATACCTTTGCGACGGCCGCAACCGCAACCGACGGCCCTTGGCCGAACGTGCGTTTAGCCGCGACCCCGTTTAGCCGCGGCCCAACGGGCCGCGCGGCCCGCTGGGCCGCGGCTAAACGTCGCCTGACTGATCGCTGGCGAGCGTGCCGAGATAGCTCCGCACCATCTCCGCGTAGTCGAGCCGCCATTGCGGCTCCAGGGCCACGCGGCCGGTGGGAATGCGGCCCTCGTCGATCTGCCGCTGCACGTATTCGCCGACGCGATCGTTGCCGGATCGCCCCCCGGCGCGATCGCGTCCGAAGCCGCTGAGGTGATACGACCCTGTGCCGCCCCAGCGGTAAATGTAATAGATGTCGTGCGGCCGGATGGCGTCGTAGTTCTTGCCGGGGCCGATCAACCTCTCGAAGGCCAATTCCAGCTCCAGGTCCTGCCCGGAGCCGATGTGCGGATACCCGTGCGCGCGATTGAACAACTCGCGGGTGAAGCAACTGCCGCTATGGAACAGGTTGCCCGTCGGCCCGCTGAGCCGGCCATGGCTCAGAACGAAGGCTTTCGAGGGTTTGAAGAAGCCGCGGGCCTCGTCCAGCATCCGCACGGAGAACGACAACCGGTGCGGCAGGTAGAGGTCATCATCGTCCCACACGCACAACAAGTCATAAGAGGCGAGGGCCGCGCAGGCGTTTCGCTTCTCGCCCACGCTGTTGAACCGCGCAGGCACGTTGACCACCCGCACCTGCGGATGATCGAAGACGAGCGTCTGCTCCGCAAAGTCATTCAGGACCACCAGCTCCTTCGGGCCGGAGTAATCCTGCAGCAGAAACGACTGCACCGCCTCTTCAAGCACCTGCGGCCGCCCATACGTGAGGCACAGACAACTGACTGGCGGCATGCCGTCCATCGCGCGCTCCAACACTCTCGTCACAACCCCGCGATCAACTCAAACGCCCGCGACCACTCGCGTTTCGCCTGCTCGAACCCCCAATGGGTCTCGAGCCACTCTCGGGCGGCGTGCGCCATGCGGCGGCGTTCGGCCGGCTCGAAGGCTGCCCGCGAGGCGTAATACACGAACTCCCGCTGGTCGCGGCACAGAAAACCCGTCTCGCGATGCCGCACCTGTTCGCGCCAGCCGCCGCGGTCGTCCACAATGAGCAGGCTCCCGCTGGCCATGGCTTCAAAGCCCACCCGCGGGAGGTTCTCTTCGGTTTCCGACATCTGGATGATGCAGGCGGCGTGCGCGTACAGCGCCTGCGCGGTCAGGCCGCCGGCGGGGAAGCCCTGAATCCACTCCGGCTCACGGCCGATCTTGTTGCGGATTTCATCATTGATGCCCAGGATGATGCCGCTCTTGAGCACCGGTGCGACCATTGTCTCGTACACCCACAACTGAGCGGCGTGGAACTTCGCGGGGTCTTCGCGCGAGATGCGGCCGAAGCGGAAGCGGTCCTCGGGACGGTCGGCGTGGAACGGAAAATCATCGAGCCGGAAGTACGGCCGCACCTTCAGCCAGCGGAACCGCGGGTTGATCGCGACCAGCTCGTCCTGCACGCGCAGCCGGGCGTGGTCGGTCTGGTAGAGGAACAGGTCGATCAGCCCCCGGCGGTGGGCCTCCTTCTCCGCGTCGAACAGCCACGTCATGCAGTTGACGAACGTGGTCGAGCGGGCTGCTTCCCGAATCGCTTCGAGGTTCGCCAGGAACTCCCCGTTACAATACGAAATGACCGGCATGCCGCGGCAGGCCTGCCAGCGGCGTGGCTCGTGGATGACGCAGCCGCGCTCTTCCATCCGCATCGCGCGAAGATTCGCGTCCAGTTCGCCGGTGGGAATCAGATGCACCTGAAGGCCCAGCGACTGCCAGACGGGGATCTGATGATCCAGCTCCGTGTCGGCCCCGCCCAATCGCGACGGATAGCCGATGACGCAGATGCGGTCCATTACACAGCCCGCCGAACATGCCGCCCAGTCACTGCAAACATGAGCATCACCCCGAGACGTCCGGGGCCGTAAAGGAGAATCGTGTGACGCGTCGACCGCCCCGGCTGCTCGTGTTGTGTTTTCCCACCTGGGGGCGGGGGAATCAACTGCATCGGACCGGCCGCGGCGACGCGGTCGTGCTCGCACCGGATGAGTTTCTGCGGCTGTTGCTCGAAGCGGGCTGGACGATGGACGTGGTTTCGCTGGCAGGACGCAGCGAGCTGCCGCTGTACCGCTCGCGGCTGCCGCTCAAAGCCATCACGGACGTCGATTTCGACAGCTACGATTTGTACTGGCACATGTTCCGCGATCCGACGCAACCGGAAGTCCTCCAGATGCTGTCGCAGCTCAAACTGGACGACGGAGGCCGACCGATGATCAACCGGGCGGAGAAGCTGTGCGACCACCACAAGGGCCGCTACGCGCCGCTATTGGCCGAGCGTGGGCTGGGGCCGGAGATCATTGACGACGTGGGGGGAATTGATGCGTCGACGTGGCATCAGGCGGGATCGGTCCGCATCTCGCCCGATCGGCGGTTCATTCAGACTCACAAGTACAACAATAACCACGGCGACTATCCGGAGCGGGCGCCCGAGCGCATCGTCACCCGCTTTGTCGAAAACGAGCACGATGGCCTGTGGAGCATCGTGCGATTCGGCGTGGCGTTCGGCGAGGGCTTTCGCGGGTTCCGCTACTGGGGCCGCAGCCCGTTCGTCAAATCCGGCACTGCGGAACGCTGGGAGGAGTACGCCGTCCCGGAACGGCTCCGCGCGCCGCTGGCGGCCGTGCTCGACGAACTGGGTTGCGACGTGTGCCACGTCGAGGCGGTTCCGCTGGGCGAAAGCCTGTCGGTATTCGACATCAATCCGTATCCGACGGCTGAGGGCCGGACGCTGTCGCAGGTCAGCGCCGAGGTGGTGCGCGTGCTTCGGTCGCGCTTCGAGCCGCCTGGGTGGGCCGATGATTCGGCCATCCGTCAATCGAGCGCCGACCAGTAGCAGGGCCTCGAATCCGCATTATGCGGCGAAATTGCTTGCATGGCGCGGCGGCATCGGCTGCAATCTCTGGAGGAATTCCTCCGCAATGACTGAACGTATCCGAGAGTGCGTGCTGAGGCGCGCGTCCTCCTGCAAGGGACCAAGATGCCAGGCTTTCCCTCGTCGAGTTCCGGCTGGCCCAATCCCTCGTCGAGTTCCAGCAGCTCGACTCTGTCGGGATCCAGTTCGTCGAGTTCGTCCAGCGGCTCCAGTTCCAGTTCCAGCTCGTCGAGCAGCTCGAATAATCCGGGGGGCTCCAGTTCCAGCTCGTCCAGCAGTTCCAGTTCTTCCAGCTCCAGTTCGTCGAGCAGCTCGAATGGTGGCGGCGGCGGCTCCAGTTCCAGTTCGTCGAGTAGTTCCAGCTCCTCGACCGTCGCCCCGTCCAGCTCCAGTTCTTCGTCCAGCCCGGCGGTGTCCGCCGGCGGTTGATCGGCTCGCTCTCCGCAAACGAGCCTCGCGCCCAGGCTTGGGGTATGCGCGCCGAATGTCGCTGTTCACGCTCCGGGACCGCTCCTATAATTCCGCGGTCCTTCGTGGCCGGCCGGCCGCGATTGCGTTTGCCCTCTTGCCCCAGCGGGGACACTCCAGGCATGGATTCTGAACTTCGCGACCAGTGTCAAAGCGTCATCGATCGGATCGTGCATCTGCGGGACTCTCTTTGACCTCGCGGACAAAGAGCAGCGGATGGCCGACATCAGCCGACGGATGGCGGCCCCCGGATTCTGGAACGACCA
>JAHWKJ010000479.1 GCA_019347905.1 Planctomycetota bacterium | reverse complement strand
AAAGGCGTATTTTAACAGGACAACACTAAGCAAAGGCAGCAGAATGTTTTTAAGCCTTTGCGGCCGTGCGTTTTTTATATCTGTTGCATTTTTTTTTTTTGTGGGCGGCCGAACTTTTTGAGGCCGCGCTGGATCATCTGTGCCGTCGTTCGGTTTTGCTGGCTCGAACCGATGGACGTTTCGTCCTTCCGAGCGCGGACGAAATCACTTGCCGACTGTCGCCGGGACGAGCTGTGGTAATGCGGATTTGGCGGGAGTTGCTGTCTCCTGCTCGGTCGCGCGACCGGCCGGTTTCTCTTTACCCGTGCGATCCCGCGGTGGTTCGAGGGCGATTTCGTCGTAGAGCTGCCGGTGCCAGCGGCGGGCGTCGTCGGCGTTCATCTCCAAAGCCCCGAGCAGGCTCTGGCCGTTGCGCAGAAGCTCCAGCGGACACCCCGGCGCCAGCTCCTGCTTCAAACCCTCGGCTGAATAGTCGAAGGGATAGATTCGGCAGGCCAGCGGCCGCACGTCCAGCGGCAGCGTGCAGCCTGCCGGACCGAGGAAGGTGCAGTCGCCTTCCGGGCGGCGCTTCAAGACGCGGCGGGTGCCGTCGGATCGGAACACCCGCTCGCGCCATGGCAGGTCGAAGTCATCGGGGGCATACTCCGCGCGGACAGGCGGGCGGAACTCGTGGAAGTCGTCGCGCCCGGCGTGGCGTGCGATCCGCTCGACGTCGCCGGGCGTGACGTAGACCTCACTCGTCTGGCAGCACGTGCGCATGTGGCGCGCACAGCGCACGCAGAGGAACTCGCTGTCGGACACGGCTTACACACCCTGAGGATCGGGGTAGCGGAACGTCTTGCCTTCGAAGTTCCTGAGCAGCAGCCATTCGCCGTCGCGGCCGGCAACATACTGCGGCTGCAGCGGGATCTTGCCGCCGCCGCCGGGCGCGTCGATCACGTAGGTGGGGACGGCGTAGCCTGTGGTGTGGCCGCGCAGCCCTTCAATGATCTCCAGCCCCTTGGCGACCGGCGTGCGGAAGTGCGACGAACCGCTGATGGGATCGCACTGGTACAGGTAGTAAGGCCGCACGCGCATGAGCAGCAGCTTGTGGACGAGCTGCTTCATCGTCTCGACGCTGTCGTTGACGCCGGACAACAGCACGGTCTGCGAGCCCAGCGGAATGCCCGCATCGGCCAATCGTTCGCAAGCGGCGCGCGATTCCGGCGTGCATTCGTCCGGGTGCAAAAAGTGCAGGCTCATCCACAGCGGATGGTACTTGCGGAGCACCTGGCAGAGCTCCGGCGTGACGCGCTGCGGCAACACGGCCGGCATCTTGGTGCCGATCCGCACGAACTCGATGTGCTCGATGGCCCGCAAGCGGCCTAGCAGCCAGTCGAGCTTGTCGTCGCTGAGCGCCAGCGGGTCGCCGCCGGAGATCAGAACGTCGCGGACTTCGGTCGCCTTCTCGAGGTACTGGAAGATGGCTTCCAGCCGGGCCTCGTTCGGCACGATCTCGCCGTGGCCCACCACGCGCGAGCGGGTGCAGTAACGGCAGTAGGTCGAGCAGAAGTCGAGCGGAAGCAGCAGCACGCGGTCGGGGTAGCGGTGCACCAGGCCGGGCACGGGGCTGTGGCCGTCTTCACCCAAGGGATCGTCGGCTTCGCCCGCGGTGCGGACGAATTCGGCGGTGGTGGGAATGACGGTCTTCCGCAGCGGCTGGGCGGGATCGTCGGGATCGAGCAGGCTCATGTAGTAGGGCGTAACGCCCACGGGCAGCATGGTGCCGCCGCCGACGAGCGCCTCGCGTTCCGACTCCGAGAGCCGGACGAACTGCTCGAACTGCGCGAGCGTGCGGATGCGATGGCGCGACTGCCAGCGCCAGTCGTTCCAGTCGTCGTCGCCGGCTTCGGGAAAGAAGCGTTCGCGGAAGAAGTCCGTCCGGGGGTTCGCGGTGCGGCTGCGGTCTTCGGAAAGCGCACGATGAACCACGATTCGGACAGGGGGGGCACCGCCGGAGAGAGCAGAGAAACGATGGCCGTTCGAGTGTCGGCCGTTGGGAGGGTGATGACCGTTTCGCTTCCGGGGCGAATCCGCTTCGGTGAGGAGAGTGGCGGAGAGAGCGGGAGAGAAAGGGGCGACGGCTTGGCTGCCGTCATCGGGGGTGAGAGAGAGGGAAAGTGGAACGAGGAATGGCCGGGAGAGATTGGGAGGCTCGTCTTCCGTTGACGAGCACTCACAGTCACCGGTACCGCCATCGTTCATGGCCTGGTTTCCTCCGGGGAGGGCTGTGCCGCCGGTTGGCGACGCGCGCCGCGGAGAATCGGACTTTGGTCATCCGTCGGCCCTTTGTCGTTTGAGATCAGCGGCAGAGCTGTGGTTTGGAGTCGGAATGTGCCACACTGGCTCCGGGCGACTCCCACCCGGCTGGTCTTGTCTGGCCGCCTTCGTCGACCTGCCAGCCACACCGCGAAAGAAAATCGCGGAAATGGTCAAAACCATCAAGAGCAATTTATCTACATTGTAGAGATCGGGCGTCAAGGGGTTTTGCTTCAAGAACTTCCCAAATTTTGAGATTGGCTGCCGAGGAAGGGGTCAAACCCCTTTGCGGCTCACCGTCGCCCGCGAGTTCTGCATCGCTCGTCCGCAAAGGGGTCTGACCCCGTGCCGCACCCAACCGAAGACCAGCAAGCCCATCGGTTGCAGCCGGGGGTGGGCCTGGCGCCGCCCCGCCGCGAGGTGACCGGGCTCGTGCTGCTCTTCGGTGCGATGTACTTCGTGCAGGGCATCGCCGAACCGACCGCGGGGTTGATCTACCAGCCCACCCGCTCGCTGCTGAAGTCGTGGGGCCAGACGGCCAGCGAGATTACGACCTTCAGCGCCTGGCTGGCACTGCCTTGGGCGCTCAAACCGCTGTACGGCTTGCTGACGGACTTTGTTCCACTGCTGGGGACTCGCCGCCGCAGCTACCTCGTCATCACGACACTGGCCACCGCGGCGGGCCTCGGCTGTGTGTATCTGTTCCCGCCAGGCCGTGGCCAGACGGCCATTTTGTTCTGGATGCTCTTGTTGCCGACGATCGGCGTGGCGTTCTCGGATGTGGTCGTCGACGCCTACATGGTCGAAACGGGCCAGCCCCGCGGGTTGACGGGCAGGCTGCAATCGGTGCAATGGGCGTCGATGTATGCGGCCACAATCCTCACCGGCTATGTCGGCGGCGTGCTTAGCGGCGCCGGGCGGCAGGACTTGGCTTATCTGATTTGCGCTTTCGCCACGCTCTGCTCGCTGTGCCTCGTGCTATTGTTCGTTCGCGAAGAGCACCGCCGCCCGCAGCCCGGCCAGTTTCGGGAAGCGGCGCGCCAGTTGGTTAAAGCCGCAACGACGCCCGCCGTGGTGGTCGCCGCGGCGTTCCTGTTCCTGTGGAATTTCAACCCATTCAACCAGGACGTGCTGTACATTTATATGACAAAGCCGCTGGGCTTCAGCGAAGAATTTGCCGGCGAGACGTTGTCGCTCCTCGCGGTGGGGGCCGTGCTGGCGAGCCTGGCGTACGGCATATACTGCCGCCGAATCCCGTTCGGCTTGCTCATTCACGGCTCGATTCTGGCGGGCATCGCCAGCACGCTGGCCTATTGGGGGCTGAGCGACCGGCTGTCGGCCCGGCTGATCAGCGTCGGCGTGGGCTTCGCGTACATGACCGGCAGCCTGGTGCAGCTCGACCTGGCGGCCCGGGCCTGTCCGCCACAGGCCGCCGGGACGACCTTCGCGCTTTTGATGGGCGTGACGAACCTTGGCATGTCGCTCTCGACCGGCGTGGGCGGCAAGCTGTACGAACGGTGGAGCGCCCTGTGGACACCTGGGCGAGCGTTCGACTTGCTGGTCGGCGTGGGGGCCGCGGCGACGGCTGCCTGCTGGCTGCTCGTGCCGATGCTGCGGCGCGAGAACGCCGCGACATGGAAGAACCGCGCGTGAAGGGGGTTCGCCCGACCCATTGCCTCGCTTGCGCGTCGGGCTGGTGTATGCGGCCGTTGTCGCCGCCACCCGACCTGTTAGACTTGGGCGGTGGCGGTCGGAGGGCGTAGCTCAGTCGGTAGAGCAACGGACTTTTAATCCGTAGGTCTCGGGTTCGAGTCCCGACGCCCTCACTTGCCGGCGCGGGACCTGCGGCCGGTTCGACGGGCCAACCGCCGACCGCTTCAAGGGGCGACCGATGGGACGGCTTCCTGATCCATTGGAATATCGCGCGGCCGATCACCAGATCGAGCTGTTGTTTTTGCGGCGGTGGTCGCCGCGGGCGATGAGCGGCGAGCCGCTGACCGACGAGGAGCTGCGGCGGTTGTTCGAGGCGGCGCGCTGGGCGCCGTCCACCTACAACGAGCAGGAATGGCGCTTCCTCTACGGCCGCAACGGGAGCGAGCACTGGCAGACCTTCTACGAGCTGTTGGTCGAGGGCAACCGCGCGTGGTGCGGCAGGGCAGCGGTCCTGGTGGTGGTTCTCTCGCATAAGTTCTTTCAGCGGAATGGCAAGCCGAACCCGGTGCATACGTTCGACAGCGGCGCCGCGTTCGAGAACCTGGCCCTGCAGGGGGCCGCCATGGATCTTGTGGTGCACGGCATGGCGGGGTTCGACCGCGAACTCGCACGCCGCACGCTCGAGGTCCCGGACGATTACGACGTCGAGGCCATGATCTCGATCGGCCGCCCCGGAGATCCGGACGACCTGCCGGCGGAGCTGCGAGAGCGTGAAGTCCCTTCCGGCCGCAAGCCGCTGCATGAGATCATCTGCGAGGGTCCGTTTGCGTTTTGAGCGCGCCGGCTCCGGGCTCTGACGCTTCCGGCTCGCGCGGGCTGCGGACGTTTGCGAAGGGGTCAGACCCCTTTG
>JAHWKJ010000478.1 GCA_019347905.1 Planctomycetota bacterium | reverse complement strand
CATGACGATGTCGCCGGGGCTTTGAAACGACCGCAGGACGAGCCGCCGCATCGAGCCATTCCGTCAGGCGAGATGGTCGCAGACGTGACTGAACGCCTGAGTATGCCATTGGTCGGGGAGGGATGCCAGCGTTTGCCGGTCTGTTGACCTCGATTCCCTTCGTGCGAGGGGCGGCTGAGCGTTGTGCCAGCCAGGTGACCGACCTGCAAACTTCCGCGCCGGTGCCTACAACACGTGAGGACCCGCCCGCTCCGCGGTCGCCGGTGCGGGTGCCGGGCGGGCGGAGGCGTCAGGCGGTGGAAGCCGTTGTGGTGGAGTCGAGCCCGCGCTGTCGGCAGAGGGAGAACCGATCGCCGACCGGGTCCGGGGCGAAGGGTATGGACCCAACACGCAGAACGAATCGGCACGGGCGATGATGCGGAACCCCGGCGGCGGAGTGCTGGTCGCCTCGCAGACCAGCCACTCGACTTCTGGTCGAGGCGTCTCGTTCGGCTCCAACTCCGCCACCGGGCGATTCAGAGCCAACGCGAGCATGAAAGGCACGGGGTTCGGCATGTCCGCCACGGCAATCGACCCGGCGTCTACGGAATCGAGATCAGCATGGCTGCGAAGGATGGAAGCCAGCCGATCAGCGGATTCCCAATACCGGTCGTCCGCGAGAGCTCGCGGTGCGTCGATTGTCAGCCAGTAACCGGCCGACGCGGCGAGATGCGCGACCGCGCACGCCGCCAGAAAGAGCGGCCGCGCGCGCGGCATCCGCTCCAGGCCCAGCCAGAAGGCGGCGACCAATACGGGCAGCATGCAGACCATGAAGCGGGCGCCCTGGTCGAACGGCCATGCGATGTAGATCGCGATGTACACGGGGAAGCTCATGGCCAGCACGTCGTGTCGCCGGGCTGCCAGCCGCCACCAGCCGACGACGACGACGGGCACCAGCAGCAGATACAGCGCCGTGTTCCAATTCAGCCACTCCCCGTAGCCACCGTAGGCCTTGAACATCCCGGGGACCAGGAGCCGGCCCATTTCGCAGATCCGCAGCCGCGCGCCTTCCGCCAGTCGTGCCGGCCAGTCGTTCGATGACTGCAGAAAGCCGAGCAGGTATCCCCGCCCGCCGTTCAGCAACAGTGCGGCCACCACTGATCCGGCCGGAACCGCTAACAACAGCAGAGTCGTCACAGCCCGACCGCCCCCGGTGGCACGGCGGCAGCCCTGGGCCAACAGCACGACGCCAGTCCCGGCAATCAGCGCGAGGCTCGAATAGCGGATGGAAACCAGCAGCACCAGCAGCACGACCGCCCCTGCCAATCGGCGGCTGCCCGGTCGTGGTGCGCCGCCGCTCGAGAGCGCATTGAGCGTGTTGGTCGTCCAGATCAGGACGGCAAGAAACGCGACTTCTTTGAGCGTGCGTCGCTGATAGTACCAGAGCCCGGCGTTGGCGGCGCAACAGGCCATGATGAGGACGGCTGCTTCCGGAAGATTCCGCCGCGCCCACGAATAAACGCCTGCGAGGAAGGCCACACCACAAATCCAGTGAATCACCGAGATCCAGAGAAAGGGCCGCGCGCCGACCCAGAAGGCCGGGGTGATCAGCAGCGGGTAGCCCGGCGCGATCATCGTCGCCGATTCCTGCAACATCTGAGGCGCCCGGCCACGGGAGAGATCCCGAGCCAGGGACAGATACCAGACGCCGTCATGGCTCACATACCATACGGGGCTGATCTGGATCGCCAGGATCAGCGCACAAACAGCCAGAAACGGCAGCGGCCGGGCCGTGATGCGGTCGAGCCGGTTGTTGACTCGATCGAGCACATTCATCAGCAAAGGCCTCCTTGCCCGTCAGTGCTCTGCCAAGGCTCCGAATTCGGACGTGAAAATCAGCCACCGGGCGCTAGCCCGCGGTTCCCACCGTGTGAACCGGACGCTAGCGCGTGCCGGCTGATCCTACGAGCCTGGGCCGCCCTTGCATCTGGACGGCCTTCAGCGGTGGGCGGGGAGTCTACCGCCGCGTTGCAAAACCCACAACATCGCCGACCGTCAAATCTCGCCCATTTCCACACTCCTGCGCCGCTTTCGCACGCGGACAGCCATCGGAAGGTTTCCAGTCTCAGCGCTGCTGCTGTGGTGCGGATGCACGAGCGATACCGCCGATACAACCCGATAAGTCCGCAAAATCGGTACAGACCGAAGTCGTCGAGCGGACGTTCAGGATCTGTCACGGTCTGACGCGCTCCTGGGTGCCCAGGCAAAGGCCACTGTGAATGGGACTCGTAGTCTTTCCGTTGGCACACGGCATCAACACCTTCGCCGCGACGGGCTTGCTCGTGGCGCTCGGGTTGCTTGGCCGCGGAGAACTGGCCGCCGAGATCGGCCTCGGGCAGGCGGCAGTGCTGCTGGTTTTCCTGGCCTTTTCCGGCAATGCCCGCTGTATGGCGCTGGCGGGGTCAGACGTGATTTCACCCGCCTTGCTGGTGCGCTCGCGACTGGTTCTGCTGACGCCCTTGTCGTTGATCGCCTGGGCACTGTGCGCGGCTGCGGGAGTTCCGGCGCTGGTGGCCCTGGCTCTCATCCTCCGCCGGTGCGGCGAGTGGATCGGCGAACTCGACTTGAGCCAGCGTGAACTGCGGCAGGACGCCCGCGGTGCGACGCGGTTCCTTCTACTGCAGGGTGTGCTGTGGACGATGGCGGCCGCATTGCTCGCCACGCAGCACTCGCTCGCCGAAACGGCGCTCTGCGCGTGGGCGCTCGCGCCGATCCTGCTCAGCCTGCGGTTCGTCCGATCGGCACTGCGTGCTGCCCCGTCAATAGCTTTCGAGTGGGTGAGGCTTCTGCCACACTTTGGCTCGACGGCCATTGTGGCCCTGGCGGTCTTCGTTTTCCGCTCGCTGCTCGTGCTGATGACGCCGCGGTCCATGGCCGGTGAATTGTTCACCGCCTTCGCGCTGGGCGGTCTGTGGCCGGCCGTGTTCGCTGCCGGTATTGGCCCGACGCTGCATCTTTTGGAAGGATCGGGCCGCGGGCGGCGATTGCGATGGGCGATTTGGCTCGTGACCGCTCTGTGGGCGCTGGCCGGTGCGGTGACGCTGGTGCTCGTGCGCTGCGGGGGGTCGCCGCTGCTGGCGGTTCACCCGTCCGTGTTGTTCTGGCAGGCCGTCGGCTGCTCGCTGCTGGGGGGCAGCGTCATGACGGTGGCCCAGCGGTTGCGGATTGAGCTCTTGCAGAAATACTCGGCCGACCTGTTCGGCCCCGACGTGCTGTCGAACCTGCTGGTGGTGGTCTCGGTGCCGGCGGCCTGCTACGTCGCCGGGCGGGAGTCGCTGCCGCTACTCTACCTGTGGAATGCCGTCCTGGTGCTCGGTTTTTCGGCCAGCGCCTGGTGCGCGATTCGGGAATGCCGCTGGTTCGCGAGAATCTCCGGGATGGCCACGGTGCTGGTTCCGGTGTTGCTGCTGTGCCCGGTATTCCTTCAGCCCGGCGGCGGAATCTTCCACCACGCGGGGCTGCTGTACGATTCGCAGGGGCAGTTGCATCGGCTGCCGATTCCACTGGCGGTTCCGGCGTGCTATCTCGGGCTGCTTCTGCTCGCTGGGTATCGCAGCAGCTATCGCACACTGGCATTCATATTCTTTGCGGCCGCGCTGCTGCTGCTGACGCCTCTGCTGGCCGGGACCTCTGATCCGGAGTTGCTGCGGCCCAAGATGCTGCTGGCCATCCAGACGATTCTGCCGTTGCCGGCGCTCGTGCTCGGGGAGATGTACGCCGCCAACGAGCGCGCCCGCCGCTGGCTCCATCACGGGATGCTGGCGACCGTCGCCGTGATTGTTCCGGCCCAGTTGGTGGCGAGCTGGGCGCGCGGCTTCCCTATCCTGCACTCGGATCTGGAAGTGTTCAGCATCTATCAGCACCTGCAGTACGTGCCGGTCATCCTGGTCAGTCTCTACCTCGTGGCACTGTTTTCGCGATTCGGAGCAGGCCGCGAGACGTGGCTGCTGGTGCTGCTGGCGCCAGCGGTGGGGGTGTACGCCGCCGCGTCGACTTCGATGCTGGCTCTCGGGATGGCCCCTGCCGGCAGCCTGATCTTTCTTTGGTACTTCCGGCGGAGCCACGTCCGCACATTGGCGGCGCTCACCGCCGCGCTCCTGCTGACGGGAGCGACGTCTTACTTCATGTGGGGGCTCATGCGGTCTTCGCAGTATCGCGAGAAGTACGCCTTCGCGCTGCAGATGATCGGCGCTCAGGAGCTCCTGCCGCGGGACCTCGGGCCGTCGGAAGCCCAGGCAGCCCTGACGCTCCCGCGCAATCTGGCCGATCGGTTGGAATGCTGGGAGCACTACGCGGGCCGAACGTTTTCCAATGCCGCCGTCCTGTGGACAGGCCACAATCAGCCGCCGCCGCGGAACCAGTTTCCCAGCGCCCACAGTTTCTATCTGGACCTGGCCTATAACTTCGGCCTGCCCTCGGCCGGGCTGTTCCTGCTGCTGGCGATCTATGGCCTATGGCTTGCGGCCCGCCATCGGGTGCAGATCCGGGATTCAGCCGACTTGTTCGGCCTCGCCATCGTCGTGGCATTCCTCGTGTTGGCCGACAACTCGCTGAAGGTCGGCTTCCGTCAGCCATATCCGGGCATCGTGAGTTTCCTTCTCTGGGGACTGCTCCTGGGCCGGCTGCACGGTTTGCAGCAGCCGGCCTGCGCGTTGTCCCTCCGCCGCGAACTGGCGTGCAGCGGAGAATCCACGGAGGAGTTCCGAGCCTCGCTGGCTGCGGCTGCGTAAACTTCCGGGGTCACACTCCGGCCGCGCAGGCGCTGCACCCGGACGCCGGTGGATTGCCACGCGCAGGATTGTCGCATGCCCGAACTTCCCGACG
>JAHWKJ010000477.1 GCA_019347905.1 Planctomycetota bacterium | reverse complement strand
CGAAGAACCGCTTCCGCGGATACAGCTTCTGCCCGCGCTCGTTCACGGGATAGTCCCCGTGCTCGCCAATCGACAGCACCGCATCGACGGCCAATTCATCACCGCCCAGCGTCACTGCCCCGGCAATGGAATCGAACAGCGGAATGTTGAACCGCTTCGCGACGTCGCGGGCCACGTCGTTCTCGGGAAACTGATCGGCATAAAACGAAACGACATCGCAGCCTGGATCGACCAGCTTACCGCTGAACAGGTACGGCTCGAAGAAGTTCTCGATAATGTTCCAGGCGTGCGAGCGGAAGCGAAACTCCGTAAACACCGCCGCCACGCGCGGACGGCGGCGAGTGGCCATTGGCTGGTCGTGCGCGCCGGCGAGGAAAGGCACCCCTGCGAAAACACCGGCGACCCCGGCGATGAGCTCGCGACGGCTGATTGAGGGGCGCGGAGGCATGGGAATTATGGCGCAGGTCCGTCCAACACTACGACTGCCGGCCATCAGTCGAGCAAATAACGGAAGATTATCCCGAGTACGAACCTTCCTCGATCTCAAGTTTCGCCAGTTGCTCCAACCGCTCCAGAGCATGGAACAGCATCTCAACCTGAGCGGTCTTCACCGGTCGGAACTGGTACCGCGAGACCAGAGCGAAATTGTAGAGCGTGCGAAACGGCCGAAGGATCTCAGGGTATTTCGCCTTCAGGATCGCCTGCCGTTGTCGATGGCTGGTGGCATGGCTGCCGCTCACCGCCAGCATCTCTTCGATTACGTGCACCGCTTTGTAGAAGACGGCGATCGCGATCCACTCGGTGAACTTACTGTCTCGAATCTCGTCGATGAACGCCTGGTTCCTGTCAGCTTTCTTCCGGTGTTGTTCCCTTGTCCCCATACGCCTGGACCGATCGCTCTGGAGAGAAGAAGGAGTTGAGTTCGTCGTGAGAACCGGATGGAATCTGAAGAATCTCTGCAGGGCAGTCCGGGTAGACGGCTGCCATATGCAAATCCAGTTCGTGCAGCTCATCATCGAGTCCAAAGTCGTAGTCCTCTGACTTTGTAATGACGTAGACCGTCAGCCCTCCCTCACCCCAGGTCACGAAACACGACTCCACTCGTTCGGGCCGATCTGAGCACCATTTGTGGAGGTCAACCAGAAAGTCCTTGAATTCGTCGGCCCATAAGGCAGCATTGGAAAACGCCTTGCAGGCTTGCGCAGCCTCCGAGACGCTCATGTAGAAGCGATGCTTGTCTTCCGCGATCACTTCCACCTTCTGAGCCGATCCGAAGATCAGCCTGACCGGCCCGGTGGACTGTCGCCCGGCCGCGTGTTTGAGACCACCCATGGTGTCCTCTGGATTGAGCGTGAACTCCCGTGGACCGATCGTATTGTAGCGGCGGACGGAGGTGATCGGAACCGCGCCGAGCCACCCGCCGGGGAGGCGTTCGAGTCAGCACTACGCGGCAACCGTTCCCGATCTGATGCGCACGACAACAACGACCGCGAACACCAGCCACACGCCCACCAGTGCGAGCAGCGGGTAGAACAACCCCGGAAACGCCACCAGCAGGCGTTCGGACAGGCACGCCTGCGCCCAGCACAAGGGGGCCATCCCCAGCAGCGTGCCCAGCATGACTTTCCACACAGCAACCGACGTCAGCCCCGCCGCATACGAGACGAGGTCGGACGAAGTCAGCGGATTCACCCGCAGGACGAATACCACCCACACGCCGGCGTCCGACAGCCGGCGGTCCCATTCGGCCAATGGCTTTCCGTTCGCCCATCGCTGCACACGGGCACGTCCGACGCGGCGCGCGAGGCCGCAGGCCACGCCCGCACCGAGCACGTTCCCCATAAGCGACAAGAGTCCGCCCCAGAAGCCGCCGAAGATCGCTCCGCCCGGAGCGTACAACAGCGCCCCCGGCAGCGGCGCGATGACGACCTCGATCGTCACCAGCACCACGTATACCAGCGGCGCCGCCGGGCCGTCGAACAGTTCGATCACGTCAGCTCCTGGCGGGGACAAGGGTCAAGGGACGAGGGACAAGGGCCGGAAAACCCGTCGGCGATGGAATGCGTTCCCGGCATCTCTGCTGGCCCTTGACTCTAGACCCTTGACCCTCGACCCTCCTACGCCGCCAGCTTCTCGCGGACGCGCTCCAAAAGCCGCTGCGTGGCCTTCACGCCCTCGACTTCGCTCAGCCGGCCGCCTTCGTACTCGATGCCGACCCAGCCGCGATAGCCGGAGTCGACCACAATCTTCATCATCCGCTCGTAGTCGGTGCGGGTCTCGTTGCCGCTTTCGTCGAAGTCGTGCGACTTGGCGCTCACCAGCTTCGCGTAGGGCATCAGCTCCTTCACGCCCTTATAGCGGTCGTAGTCGCCGAAGTTGCCGAAGTCCGGCAGCGTCCCGCAGTTGTCGAGATCGATGGCCTTCATCACCGCGGCCAGCCACTGGCCGTTGGACGACAGGCCGCCGTGGTTCTCGACGATCACGGCCATTTTGTGCTCGTCGGCGAACTCGCTGAGCCGCCGCAGGCCGTCCGCCGCAAGCTTCAATTGTTCGTCGTAGCTGCCGCTGGAGCGGGCGTTGACGCGGATGGATTCGCAGCCCAGCAGCTTGGCGGCCACGACCCATTTCTTGTGATTGTCGACGGCCTGGACGCGCTTGGCTTCGTCGGGGTCTCCGAGGTTGCCTTCGCCGTCGATCAGGATGCAGGTCGCTTCGACGCCCGCGTCGTCGGATCGCTTCCGCATGTCGAGGATGTAGTCCTTGTCCTCGGCCTTGGTGGCGAACGGCCTGTTCCAGTATTCGATGCCCTCGATGCCGAACGTGTCCTTGACGAAGGCGGCGTAGTCGAGATGGGCCAGTTCGCCCTTGTCGATCGTGCGGTGCAGCGAATACTCGGTGCACGAGATGCGAAACAGCGGCTTCTTGTCGCTCGCGATCAGTGGCGAGGAAGCCCACAGGGCCGCGCCGGCGGCCAGGCCGGCGGTGTGCCTGAGAAACTGGCGACGGTCGTGCGGGTGTGTCATGAGGTTGGCTCTCGCAGGTAAGGAAGGTCGTATGATAACCACCTCTTGCCGCGGCGGACAACGCGCTCATAAGCCCCGTTTAGCCGCAGTTCGTCGTTTAGCCGCGGCCCAACGGGCCGCGGCTAAACGAGTCGCGGCGGCTAACCGGGCTATCGGCGGCGATTTGCAATTCACCTCCGCGGGCGCTATCTTCGGGCGGCCTCATTCCAGACTCGCCCGGAGACCATCGGTGGCCGCGACACTCAGCCGCTTTGCGCAGTCCCTCAAGGTCGAGACCGCCTTCACGGTCCTCGCGGTCGCCAAGGCGCTGAAGGCGGCCGGTAAGGACGTCGTCGAGCTGGAGATCGGCGACAGCCCGTTCGACAGCACCGCGTCGGCCAAGTCCGCCGGCGTGGAAGCCATCCAGCAGAACAAATCGCACTACTGCCCCTCGCCGGGATTGCCGGAGTTCCGCGAGGCCGCCGCCCGCTTGGTGGCCGACGAGTTCTCCATTCCCGCCCGAGCCGAGAACATCGTCGTCGCCCCCGGCGCCAAGGTCTTCGAGCAGTTCTTCTGCGAGGCCTTTCTGAACCCCGGCGACAGCGTGCTGGTGTTCAGCCCGTACTTCCCCACGTACATTCCCAATATCGAACGCCGCGGCGCGCGGGCCGTGCTGTGCCCGCTCCGGCAGGCCAACGAGTTCCGGCCGGAGCTGCCGGAAATCGAGCAGTTCCTGAACGAGGCCGCGTCCCCCAAGGCGATTCTGCTCAACTCGCCGCACAACCCGACCGGCGGCATCGCGACGGAAGACGACCTGCGGAATCTCGCCGACCTGATCCGCGGCCGCGACATCGCCGTGTTCAGCGACGAACCGTACTGCCACATGGTCTGGCGCGGCCGGCACCATTCGCTGCTGGCCCAGCCGGCGATGCTGCCGCAATGCGTGGCGGCGTACACCTTCAGCAAGTCCTACAGCATGAGCGGCTGGCGGGCGGGCTTTGCCGTCTCGTCGCCCGAGATCGCCGACGCCATCGGCAAGATGATCAACACGACGCTCTCGTGCACACCGCCGCTGGTGCAACTGGCGGCGACGGCCGCCCTGCGCCGCGACGCCGCCGAGCGCGACGCGACGATGCGGAAGTTCCGCGAGAAGGTCGAGCTGCTCACAGCCGGCCTGAACTGCATCGACGGCTTCCACACGCTCGACCCCACGGCCACGTTCTATGTCTTCCCCAACGTCGCCCCGGTGTGCAACCGCCTGGGAGTCACCAGCCACGGCCTCGCGCTGTTTCTGCTGGAAGGGGCCGACGACCGCTTCGGCATCGCCTGCCTGGGCGGCGAATGCTTCGGCGACGCCGGCCACGGCTTCCTGCGCTTCAGTTGCGCCGAACCCAACGAACGCCTCCAGCAGGCCCTGGACTTCCTGCCGCAGGCGCTCCAGCGCACCGACCGCCTGGCCGCGTGGCTGGAAAGCCGACCGCAGTACCGGCTGAAGGCGCCATATCCGATGGCGTAGCGTGCAGTGATGCGATCTCCGCCACGAAGGAACAAGCGTTATGCGCGAGTACTTTCGAGCGTGCAACGTTTACTGTCGACCGCAGTCGAACGTGGCGATTGTCGCTGCCGTCTATAATCACGGCGGTCCGACTGCGGAAATGCCGGGCGGCGCATCCGTTGTCGCCTTGGCCGATTCGGAGTCGCTGAAGCGCGCTATCCAGCGGGCGCTCGAACGCTGCGAATACGAGGAGAACTTCAACTACGCGGGCCTCCGGCCCACCGATTGGCCTGCGTTTCAAGCTTCGCGTTGCACGACGGTCGAACAATTTGAGGCCGAGTTCATCCGTCTCGGCATACGCGGTGTCAACGAGAAGAATCTT
>JAHWKJ010000476.1 GCA_019347905.1 Planctomycetota bacterium | reverse complement strand
TTGGTCATTGGTCATTGGTCATTGGTCATTGGTCATTGGTCATTGGTCATTGGCCGTTTCCGTTTTCCCCCAGTGAGGCACGCCGTCGATGGATCCGGACCGCATCGACACCACGATGTTGATCGTCGCCAGCATTGTCTTCGTGGCGGTGGTCCTGTTTCTGGCCGTGTTCGCGCGCTATGCCGGCCTGTGGATTCAGTGCAAGGTGACCGGCGCGGGCATCGGCTTCTTCGACCTGGTGATGATGACCATCCGCAAGGTCAACCCCACGCTGATGGTCCGCAGCAAGATCATGGCGGTGCAGGCGGGGCTGACGCGGCACTATTCGATCAGCACGCGGGCGCTGGAGGCCCACTACCTGGCGGGAGGCAACGTCCCCAACGTCATCAAGGCCCTGATCGCGGCGCACCGGGCCAGCATCGACCTCGACTGGAACGTGGCCCAGGCGATCGACCTGGCCGGCCGAGACGTGCTCGAAGCCGTGCGCACCAGCGTGTATCCCAAGGTCATCGACTGTCCCGATCCGAAGAAGAAGGCGGGCACACTGGATGCGGTGGCCGCCGACGGCATCCAGCTCAAGGCGCGGGCCCGCGTCACGGTGCGGACCAACCTCAAGCAGCTCGTGGGCGGGGCGACGGAAGAAACCATCATCGCCCGCGTCGGTCAGGGCATCGTGCAGGCCATCGGCTCCACCAAGTCGTACAAGAGCGTGCTGGAGAACCCCGACCAGATCTCCCGCACCGTCTTGAACCAGGGCCTCGAAGCCCAGACGGCTTATGAGATCGTGTCGATCGACATCGCCGATATCGACGTGGGAGAAAACATCGGCGCCCAGCTCCAGGCCGACCAGGCCGAGGCCGACATGCGCGTCGCCCAGGCCAAGGCCGAACAGCGGCGCGCCCAAGCCCGCGCCCGCGAGCAGGAGATGGTCGCCCACGTGCAGGAGAACCGCGCCAAGGTGGTGCTGGCCGAGGCCGAAGTCCCGCAGGCCATCTCCGAGGCTTTCCGCACCGGCCAGTTGGGCGTGCTCGATTACTTCGAGCTCAAGAACGTGCAGGCCGACACGCGGATGCGGGTGGCCATCGCCGGCGGCAGCGACGGCAGCGAACTCGCCGGCGTCACCACGCGCGATTGAACGCACACGCCACGTTGAAGGTCATCCCTCGAAGGCACCCAGAGCGCGCTCTTTCCGGCCCCTTCGACCTTCGACTCTTTGGACCTTCGACCCCCGTTCCGCCCATGCGCCCGCTCGTTCGCATGACGCTAGTGGCCGCCGGGGCGGTCGTGGTGCCCGTGCTGCCCCTGCTCGTCCTGGGGCTCTCGTTCGAATCGGAACTCGAGGCCTGGCTGCGGCGCGAAGTCTCTCCACTGGGCCGCTGCGCCATGCTGGTCGCGCTGCTCGCCGGGGACATCGTGCTGCCCGTGCCCTCCAGCGCCGTCAGCACCTACGGCGGAGGGATTCTGGGAACGGGCCTTGCGACGCTGGCATCGTGGCTGGGCATGACCTTGGGTGCGGTGGCTGGCTTCGCGCTGGCGCGGCTGTTCGGCGAGCGGATTGCGGTGCGACTGGCCGGAAGAGAGGATCTGGAGCGGATGGCCGCACTCAGTCGCCGTTACGGTCCGGCGGCCCTGGCGATCACCCGCGCCTTACCGATTCTGGCCGAAGCGTGCGTACTCTTGATGGGTGCGACGAGGCTGTCCTGGCGGCGGTTTCTGCCGCCGGTCCTCGTGTGCAACCTGATCATCTCCTTCGTGTATGCGGCCTTCGGCGAGTTCTTTCGTAACCGCAATGCATTGCCGGCGGCGGTTGTGCTTTCCGGGACGGTGCCGCTGATCGTGGCTCTCGTGGCCCGCAGCCGGCTCCGCCGCCCCCACACAGATCCCTTTGCGAACCGCGTCTGACTTCATGGCCGATTGGATCACCAGTACGATGGAGTCGCTGGGCTACTGGGGCGTGGCGCTGTTCATGTTCCTGGAGAATGTCTTTCCGCCGATTCCCTCCGAAATCGTCATGCCCGCCGCCGGTTTTGCCGCCGCCCGGGGAAAGCAGTCGTTTTGGCTCGTCGTGCTGGCGGGCAGCGTCGGCTCGCTGTCCGGGACGACGCTCTGGTACTTGCTCGGACGCGCGGTCGGCCACGACCGTGCGCGGCGCTGGGCCGATCGCCACGGCCGGTGGCTGACGCTGTCGGCCAAAAGCATCGACAACGCCAAAAACTGGTTCGAGCGCTGGGGCCGCACCGCCGTCCTGATGTGCCGCGTGATTCCCGGCGTGCGGACGCTGATCAGCCTCCCCGCCGGCGCGGCCGAGATGCCATTCCTGACGTTCGTGGGTTACTCGGCGCTCGGCACGGCGGTGTGGACGCTGGGCCTGGCCTGGGCCGGATGGCTGCTGGGCGACAACTATGAGGTTTTGGTGCCGTATCTCGGCTGGATCGGCGGTGGCGTGCTGGTCGGCCTCGTCACCTGGTTTGTGGTCTGGGTCGTCCGCAGGCGGCTTCGTGGCTCTGCTTAGTTTAGTCGCGACTAAATGCAGGTTAGACGGTCACCTCGTCATTGATCGTGCGGCTGCTGAATTCGAGCTGCGCGCGGCCGATGCGGATGAAAGTGCCGGCCATCTGGCTGAAATCGGATGCGTCGCCCGTTTGTTCCACAACAATCGCCACGCCCAGCCCCGTACCGATGGAAAAGTTCTGTCCCGGTGCCGGGCTGTCGAGCGTCTTCTGCAGTTGAAACGTCTGGTACGTCGCCTCGCCCGCGCCTGCCAGAGGCGGCCGGATCACCAGCGAGGCAAACTCCCGACGGCGAGCGGCGTCTTTTCCCACATCGGCAAATTGAAAGATCACCAGCCGGCAGGCGAATTGGGCGAAAAACTGCTCGAAGAACTCCTGCGAGGGGGCGTCCGTGCGCGCGTCGACTTCAAGCAGGAAGTTGCCAGCGCGGGGGCTGCGCATCTCCTGCGCGAGCAGGGCCGACAGCTTGCCCGCCGGGGCCGCCACGTTGTCCGCGCCACCTCCGGCAAACCCGATCGCGACCGTCCGCTTGCCACCGCTATCCGCCGACGGCTCGAGCAGCCGCACGCCGAAACCGCCGCCGTCCTCGCTCACGATCGGCGACGCCCGCCAGCCCTTCGGCCGCGAGCCGGAATCGGTGGGACGCAGCGGGACGTCGTCGCGGAATTCGGTGTTGAGCAGCAGGCTGGGGTCGAAGGGCGGCACCCGCGCGAGGCTGCCGCCGGCCAGCGTCAAATCCGGCCGCGGGCGATTGTTCCCGAGGATGCCGCGGATGGGCGAGCCCAGTGTGAGGCGGTGCTCGCGGCGCTGGGGATCCATATACGTCGCCGCGGGGTCGATGCCCAGCAGGTGAAACAACGTGGCCGTCAGGTCTCCGCCGGACACGCGGTCGCGGGCGGGGTACGCCCCTTCCTTATCGCTGGCCCCATAGACCGTGCCGCCGGCGATGCCAGCGCCGGCCATCGCAAAGCTGAACACCGGCCCCCAGTGATCGCGGCCGCCGCTGGCGTTGATCTTCGGCGTGCGGCCGAATTCGCCGATCGCCACCACCAGCGTCTCGTCCAGCAGGCCCCGCTGGTCGAGGTCGTCGAGCAGGGCGGTAAAGCCGATATCGAAGATCGGACACAGCACGTCTTCGAGTCGGTCGGAGTTCTGGGCGTGCGTGTCCCACATGGGATTGTCGACGGCCGAATCTCCCGGCTCCCGCACCCAGTTGACGTGCACGAGCCGCACGCCGGCTTCGACCAGCCGCCGCGCCAAAAGGCAGCATTGTCCCCAGCCCGTCGTGCCGTAGAGCTCGCGCAGCGCCGCCGGCTCCTTCTGCATGGCAAACGCATCGCGGACGCGCCCACTCGTCAACAGGTCGTATGCCTGCGACTGGAACTTATCGTACGTTTCCGGTCGGCGGCCGCGCTCGATTGACGCGAAGTGCCGCTCGACCTGCTCCAGGAGCGACATTCGCCGCTGGAGTCGCAGCGGGGGCACGCCTGCGAGATCCAATCCATCGACGTGATAGTTCGGGTCGGACGGATCGCCGAGGAAGCGGTCGGGATCCCATCGCGGGCCAAGGAAACCGCCCGTCTGGCCCGCGGGCGTCACGTTTTCGTTCAGCCGCATGATGTCCGGGATCCACACCGTCGAGAGCGGCGGCAGGGTCTCGCTGGGCTTGAGCATCTTCACCAGCGAGCCGAACCACGGATGGTCATTCGGCGTGATGGTGCGGGCGTTCGGCCCCTGGTAGGCAAAGCCCGTCAACACGTCATAGCCGCTGGCCGAATGGATGTTGTTATCCGTGGCCAGCGAGCGGACGATGGCGAGCTTGTCGGCGATGCGGGCAGTCCGCGGCAGCAGTTCGCAGAAGTGCGTGCCGACCACGTTCGTCTGGATCGGCCGGAAGTCGCCGCGGATTTCGGCCGGTGCGTCGGGCTTGGGGTCGAACGTCTCGTGCTGCGGCGGGCCGCCCTGCAGCCACAGGTAGATGATGTTCTTCGCCCGGCCGAAAGTGGGATCGTCGATGATGCCCAGCGGCGGCGCCCCAGCGGCCGCGGCGTCGCGGGCGAGCAGCACGGGCAGCGAAACTCCCGCCGCCCCGAGCGCACCGACGCGGAGCATTTCCCGCCGCGTCAGCCCGTCGCACAATCGCGTCGGCCGGTCGAACAGCGACAGCATGGGCGTTTTCCCCCGCATGGCGGTCGCGGGCATCGGTGCTGTGTGTGTGCCAGGCAATCGGTAGTGTGGATTTCAATCCACACGCCCTCCCGGGACCGCCTGGGTTTCAGGTCTTGTGCGTGTGGAATGTAATCCACACAACCGGCGCACCACACGCCCCTCCTGGGACAACCCCTGCGAGTTTGCTAACAGGTGGGGAACAAGCACGCGGGTTTGTTGGACCTCGA
>JAHWKJ010000475.1 GCA_019347905.1 Planctomycetota bacterium | reverse complement strand
GACGACGGCCCTGTTGAACCTCGTCAGCCTGGGCCTCACCGGCAAGTACATCGCCTCTGTCGCGGCACAGGGAGCGGCCGAGCGGCTGGGGAACCTCAATCCGCCGGGGCTGGCGGCGCTGGTGTGGCTGGTGGTGCTGCTGGTGCCGCTCGCGGCGCTGTTCAGCGCGTTCAGCCTGGCGCTGGCGACGTTCGCCCGCAGCACGAAGGAAGGGCAGTATTACCTGACGCCGCTGTTGATGGTGACGATCGGCATCACCGTGGTGTGCGTCTCACCGGGGATTCAGCTCGATCCGATGAAGAGCATCCTGCCGGTGATGGGGCCGGCGCTTCTGGTGCGGGAGCTGCTTGCTTCCCCGGGCAATTCCGAGGCGCTGGTGTACGTGGTGCCGGTGCTGGTGAGCAGCGTGGGCTACAGCCTGCTGGCGCTGTGGTGGGCGATCGAGCAGTTCTCCCGCGAGGACGTGCTGTTCCGCGAGGCCGAGCGGTTCGACCTGCGGCTGTGGCTCAAGCATCTCTTGCGGGAGAAGGAGCCCACGCCCACGTTCGGCGAGGCGGTGTTCTGCTTCGTGACGATCCTGTTCGTGATGTTCTTCGCAATCCAGCCGATGAAGATTGCGGCCGAGGGCGGGGCGTCGATGCTGCGGCTGATGGTCGTGCAGCAACTGGCGGTGATCGCGGCGCCGGCGCTCATCATGGGCGTGATGCTGACGCGGAACCCGGCGCGCACGTTTCGTCTGGGGATGCCGTCGTGGAAGATGCTGGCGGCCGCGCCGCTGCTGGCGCTGGCGATTCACCCGCTGTCGGTGGAACTGCTTGCACTTTTGTTAAGGTTGGGTTGGCTGCCGCCGCTGGACGAGCGGTTCCACAGCGTGATGGAGCAGATGGCGGCGCCCACGGTGCCGGTGTGGCAGCTCATCGCGGTGTTTGCACTGACGCCGGCGATTTGCGAGGAGCTGGCGTTCCGCGGGTTTATCCTGAGCGGGTTCGGCCGTTCGGGGCGGTGGGGGCTGGCGATCGTGTTCTCGAGCCTGGCGTTCGGGATCATGCACCAGATCCCGATGCAGGTCTTCAACGCGGCGCTCCTGGGTTTGGTGCTGGGCCTGTTGGCGGTGCGGGCGGAGAGCCTGTGGCCGGCGGTGCTGTTCCATCTGGTTTACAACTCGCTGCAGGTGCTTTCGCAGCAGGTCGATCCTGCGGTGCTGGAACGCGCCCCGTGGAACTGGTTCGTAATGCTGCACGAGGGTGGGATGCGGTATTTCTGGCCGACGCTGGTCATTGCCGGCGTGGTGGCGGGCGGTCTGTTGTGGTGGCTCGCGCGCCGCGGGAGATCACGTGCCGAGGGTGAGGCGGTCGTCGGAATCGCGAGCGGACCGTCGTACTCGACGTGAAGGGGTCAGACCCCTTTGCGGTTCACCCGTTTTCCACCTTCGCCGCCGCACGTCCGCAAAGGGGTCTGACCCCGCGACTCGCTACGGACCGGCGCAATAGAAAACCTTCGCGGACCGACGACGTCAGGAAACCTTACGGTCTCCTGGATTCGTCGGTCGCGAAGGTCGCCGTCCCCCCTGGCGTCAAACTGCCCGCCGTGGGCCAAAGCCCACGGCAGACGGCTCGACGCACGCCTGTCTTGCGTCCGTCAGCCTGGGACGTGAGCCAGGGGTTGGGTTGTATGCGATGTTGGGTAGTCGGGTTGAATCGGTGCGACGTGGTCGTGCAGCAGTCCGTTGAAAAAAGGGGACAGGCACGCTCGCGGCTTCAGAATTCGTGTGTCCTTTGACCTCATCCGCGAGCCAGTCCCCATTTTTCAACGGGCTGTCAGGGCAGGGCGTTCACGTCCAGCCCTTCGGCGATGGCCTCCTGCTCCAGGCGGTATTCTTCGAGGGCCTGCTCCAGGTTCGGCAGCAGGAACTCCGGACCCGCCGGGAAGTACTGTACGTCGTCGTCGAGGTAGTAGGCCGACGGGAGCGTCTGTCCGCCGATGGTCGTCTGGCACCCAGTCGCGGCCACCCCGGTCAGGGCGGCGGCCAGGAGGGCCAGCCAGGCACGGCATGTCGAACGCGTGGAGGTCATCAGTTGTCTGCGTCTGGTGCGCTCACGTGGGGTCGCGCCGATAGGCCGCAGGTTCTACCGGCGGCAGTATCAGGTATCGGCCGCGGGTGGTCCGGTTCTTCGGCAAAATCGGCAAAACCGGAAGATTTTCCGTTCGTCGGGAGGTGTAGTGTGGATTTCAATCCACACGGCCAGACCGTCAACGGCGTGAGCCTCTTCCGAACTCGGTCGTGTGGATTGAAATCCACACTACAACGCTTTCGCTCCGCCGGCGCGTTTGCGATCATGACCGGCGATCGGTAACGGGACGGAAGACAGGGACGGCAGGGAGATCAGGGATGAGCGGCACGGCGGCCCGCGAGGCGCTTCTCGCCGATCTGAACCTGCAGCAGCGGCAGGGCGTCTGCCACGAGGGCGGTCCCCTGCTGATTGTTGCGGGCGCCGGAACCGGCAAGACCACAACGCTGGCACATCGCGTGACGTGGCTGATTGCCGGCGGAGTGGACCCGTCGCGGATCCTGCTGTTGACGTTCACCCGCCGGGCCGCAGCCGAGCTTCTCCGCCGCGTGGACGCCCTGCTCCAGCGCACGAGCGCATCGCAGGCCGGTTCGCGATCCGCCGGGCGGCGTGTATGGGGCGGGACGTTTCACGCCGTCGCCGCCCGCCTGCTTCGCCGGCACGGGGCCGCGCTCGGGCTCGACGGCGAATTTACCATCGTCGATCGCAGCGACGCCGAAGACCTGCTCAATTTGCTGCGCGGCGAAATCGGCCTGCACGCGGCCGGCAAGCGGTTTCCGCTCAAAGGCACGTGCCTCGACATCTACAGCCGCACGGTCAACACGCGCGAGCCGCTGGAGACGGTGCTGCGGCGCGACTTTCCGTGGTGCATTCAGCACGGGGAGAAGCTCCGGGAGCTTTTCGCCGCCTACGTCGACCGCAAGGAAGACCAGCGGGTGCTCGATTACGACGACCTGCTGGTGTTCTGGCAGGCGCTGGTGAGCGAGCCGGCCGCGGCGGCGACCCTCCGCGCGAAGTTCGACTGCGTGCTGGTCGACGAGTATCAGGACACCAATGCCCTGCAGGCGGAGATTCTGAAAGGCCTGTGCCCCGACGGCCGCGGGCTGACCGTGGTCGGCGACGACGCCCAGGCCATCTACTCATTTCGGGCGGCGACCGTCCGCAACATTCTCGATTTCCCCCGCGAGTTCGCCGGCACCACGATCGTCACGCTCGAGCAGAACTACCGCAGTACGCAGCCGTTGCTCGAGGCGACCAACGCCGTCATCGCCCACGCCGACGAATGGCACCGCAAGGAACTGTGGTCCGCCCGGCAGGCCGGGCCGCGTCCTGCGCTGGTGCATTGCCGCGATGAAGACGAGCAGACGGCGTTCGTCATCGAGCAGGTGCTGGCGGCGCGGGAGCGCGGCGTGGCGCTCCAGCGGCAGGCGGTGCTGTTCCGGGCTTCGCATCACAGCCTCGACCTAGAAGTCGAACTCTCGCGGCGGAACATCCCGTTTCACAAGTACGGCGGACTGAAGTTCATTGAAACGGCCCACGTGAAGGACCTGCTGGCGTACCTGCGGCTGGCCGAGAACCCGCGCGACCTGGTGGCGGGATTGCGCGTGTTGATGCTGCTGCCGGGCATCGGTGCGAAGACTGCCCGCAGGCTGATGGACGAACTTGCCGCGGCCGCGGGGCGGTTCGCGGCCTGGCGCTCAACGCGGCTGCCGGCCGCCGTCGGCAACCGCTGGCCGGCACTGGTGGATTTGCTGTCCGGTCTTGCGGACCGTCGAACGAACGGCGACGTGCCGTCGCAGGTGCATGCCGTTCGCACGTTTTACGCACCGCTGCTGGAGCAGAAGCACGACCATGCGTCGGCGCGGCTGCGGGACCTGGAGCAGATCGAGCTGATTGCCGCCCGCTTTCCCGACCGGGCCCGTTTTCTGGCGGAGATCACGCTCGACCCGCCGGCGTCCACGCAGGATTTGCCGGCAGACCCGCATCTCGACGAGGACTGGCTCGTGTTGAGCACGATTCACTCCGCGAAGGGCCTGGAGTGGGATTCGGTGTACGTGCTGCACGCCGCCGACGGCAACATCCCGGCCGACATGGCGGCCCGTTCGCCCGCGGAGATCGAGGAAGAGCGGCGGCTGTTCTACGTGGCCCTCACGCGGGCCCGCAACCGGTTGTTCGTGTGTTGGCCGCAGCGGTACTACTTTACCGGCCGATTCCGCGGCGACGGCCACAGCTATGCGAAGCGGACGCGCTTCCTGCCGGACGACACCCTGCGGCTGTTCGACATCATGACGCCGGCCGGGGAGGAAGACGCCGATGAGCCGGGCGCCGCGCTACCGGGGGCGACGACGCAAAGTGTCCGCGAGCGGATGAAGGCGCTGTGGGGCGACCGCTGAGGGCCTGTGAATCTATGGAGTGCGGTGGCTCGGCACCGCTTTCTCTTAGTGGGCACATCGATCACAGCCGCAACAGTTTTCCGGGGACAACGTCGAAAGAGAATGAAAGCGGTGACATGTCACCGCACTCCAAATCCTCGCCGGCCTGAATGATGCACAAGCTCTGAGCCCTGGAATCGCAAAGTGCGTCTCGCACCCTGGCTTCGCTGATCGTACGTGGGCCGACAATGATGGCCAGCGGACACCGACCGCCGCTCGTCTGGCGGAATTGTTGCAGGCGTGCGAGAATCGGTTTCACGCTCTCGAGAACTCGCGGCGGCGAGTGTCGTGCGTCAAGCGAGGACAGCGTGCTGACATGGCGTACCGCTTCGATCTTCAACGCCGACTTCCACTGCGCGTCCTGCTGGCGGCGGTGGCCCTGGCGGTTCTGCCGGCAGGCGTTCGGGCCGATTCGCCCTCGCCATGGGA
>JAHWKJ010000474.1 GCA_019347905.1 Planctomycetota bacterium | reverse complement strand
CAGTTGGGGGCGAACGTGCGCAGCGAAATGGGCAACGGCTGTCCGCCGGTGCTTGTCGAGGGCCGCGGCCTCTCCGGCGGAACCGCACGCGTGGCCGGGACGACCTCCAGCCAGTATCTGAGCGCGCTGTTGATGGCTGCGCCGGCGGCGCGTGGTCCGGTCGAGTTGGCCGTCGCGGGGGAACTCGTCTCGCAACCTTACGTCGAGATGACGCTGCGGGTGATGCAGAGCTTCGGAAGCCCACGGGCCCGAACCCGTGGGCTTGGCAGCAGCGTTTTTAGAATCGAGCCGTCCACGTATCGCGGCTGCGACTACCGCATTGAGCCGGATGCCTCGGCCGCGAGCTACTTCTTCGCAGCCGCGGCGATCACTGGCGGCCGTGTGACGGTCGAGGGGCTTCGCCGCGATTCGCTGCAGGGCGACCTCTCATTCGTCGACGTGCTGGAACGGATGGGCTGCGGCGTGGAGCGGAGCGGCGCCGCCGTCACCGTCACCGGTGGGATGCTTCGCGGTGTCGATGTCGATATGAACGCGATCAGCGACACGGCCCAGACGCTGGCCGCGGTCGCCGTTTTCGCCGATGGTTCGACACGGATTCGGGGCATCGCCCACGTGCGGCACAAGGAAACCGACCGCATTGCTGCCGTCGCGACCGAATTGCGCCGGCTGGGCATTCGGATTGATGAGCACACCGACGGCTTGGCAATCCACCCCGGCGAACCGCAGCCCGCCGACATTCTGACCTATGACGACCATCGCATGGCGATGAGCTTCGCAGTCGTTGGACTGCGGGCACCGGGCATCCGCATCGTCGATCCGGCGTGCGTCTCGAAGACGTATCCCGGCTTCTGGAACGACCTGGCGAAGCTGTGTGAACGCTCGTAGCGTGGGTTCAACCCACGCCGCCGCGAATCGGGCGAGTGAGGCGGCTCGCGTGGATTGAAATCCACGCTACGGGGCTCGCCGAGCCGGCAGCGGAACCGCAACGTCTCGGCACCGGCACGCGGAATGCACCGCCCGGCCGGCCCCGCCCCGAATGGGCAGTGTTCCTCGCTGGCGCTTCGGGTTACTAACCCGAAGCGCCAGCGAGGACTCGGAGCGGTCTCACATCCCTGACGGCACGACCCGACGAACGGATTCGCCGGTTTCCGCCGTTGTAAAATCTGCAAAGCGTTGGCGAATTGACAACGCCCGCCAGGAGCTGACTGGATGTCTCTGCCTGCGCTCGCCGTCGTTCTCGCGTCCGCCGCTCCGGCCGACACCGTGCTCCTCGACTTTACCGCGACATGGTGCGGCCCATGCCAATCGATGAACGCGATCATCTCGCGGCTCGAACGGCAGGGATATCCGATCCGCAAGGTCGATGTCGATCGCGAGCCGGGCATTTTCAAGCGCTATGGCGTCCGCAGCATGCCGACGTTCGTGCTCGTCGTCGAGGGGAAAGAGGTCGGGCGGATCGTCGGCGCGGCCACCGAGTCGCGGCTTCAGCAACTCCTGGCGCAGATCCCGAAGTACACGGCCCAGCCGCGTTTGAGCCGTGCTGGTGAGCGAGGGGGTCAGACCCCTTTGCGGACGAACGATGCAGAACAACCGAACGCTGGTAAACCGCAAAGGGGTCTGACCCCTTCTCAACCCTCCGAACCGGCTGAGGAGTTCGCCTTTCCCTTCCCGCCGCCGAAGGTTTCCGAGGCCGAGCTTTCCGCCGCGCCCCGCCGCAGCGGGCATACGGCGCCGGCGAAATCGGATGCGCCGGAGCGCGACCAGCCGGTGATTCGGGCCAAGCTCGATCAGAAGCCGCCCGCGGCCGCAACTCTCGAACAGAATCCGCTGGCGTCCAGCGCACGCATTCGCGTGAAGAGCGGTCGCGGCACCAACTACGGCTCGGCGACGATCATCGACAGCCGTCCCGGCCGCACGCTGCTGCTCACGTGCGGTCACGTTTTTCGCGGCGTATCTCCGGCGACCGAGGTCACCGTGGACCTGTTCGTCGGAGACCAAGCAGAACAGTACGCCGGGGAAGTGCTGCATTACGAGCTGGAAAGCGACGTGGGGTTACTCGCGATCAACACCTCGCAGCCTCTGCCGGCCTCGCCGATTGCCGGCACGGGAGAAGTCGTGGCGGCTGGGATGCGCGTCTCCAGCATCGGCTGCGGCGGTGGCGATCCGCCGTCGCGGCACGAACTCCGCGTGACGGGCATCAGCACCAAAGGCGACCCGCAGTACACGGAATGCACGGCCGCTCCCGAGCAGGGACGGTCCGGCGGGGGGTTGTTCAACCAGCGCGGTGAAGTGATCGGCGTGTGCTTCGCCGCCGATCCCGATCGCGACCGCGGCCTGTACGCGAGCCTGGCGGCGATCCACAGGCTGCTCGACAAGGCGGAGCTGACGTCGCTCTACCGCCGCGAAAGCGATCTCTCCCCGCCTGAGCCGCCGCCCGCAGTCTTCGCAGAGGCGCTGCCTTCTGAGAGCGACGTCCCTCCCTTCGCACCGGACGAAGTCGCCGCCGTGGCCGCGAATGACGAAGCGGCAGTCGAACCGGAAACAGAAGCCCACGGCCCCGAAGCCGTGGGCTTGCGCGAGCGGCGGCTCGAGGTCGCCCGCGAGGCGCTGGCCAGCCCGGCGCAGACCGAAGTCGTGTGCATCATTCGGCCGCTCGATGCGCCGAACGCCGGCAGCCGCGTGATCGTCATCAACCGCGCCAGCCAAAAGTTCGTGAAGTACCTGACGGGCGAACTGGAACGGCAGCCGCACGAAACCAGCCGTCGCGTCGTCGAGCCCGCTCGCGGCGCACCGATGGCGCGCGTGGCGAGTGACGTGCTGCACCGCTACCGCCGCAGCCAGCGTTCGCGCGAGGTGCGGCCGCTGGCGCCGTGACGAACGTGTCGCAGGCGCTGGCGCGGCAGGATACACTGCGCGTCGCCGGACATTTCTCGGTGCGAAGTAGACCCGCTGAAGCGGGTCACTACGAACGGGGGCTGGCGTGGCGCTGCGAGTTGTGATGATGGGCACCGGCACGTTCGCGCTGCCGACGTTCCGCGCGCTCGTGGAGAGTCCGCACGACGTGGCAGGGCTGTTCACGCAGCCGGATCGCGGCGGGCGCGGACACCATCAGCACCCGCACCCGCTGAAAGAGGCGGCTCTGGCGGCCGGCGTGCCGGTGTTTCAGCCGCCGCGCGTCAATCTTCCCGCCGACCTCGACGAGCTGCGGTCCCTGGCGCCCGATGTCTGCGTCGTCGCCGCCTACGGCCAGATTCTTTCGCCGGAGCTCTTGGCGATTCCGCGGCTCGGGGCCATCAACGTGCATGCCTCACTTCTGCCGAAGTACCGCGGGGCGGCCCCCGTGCAATATGCGATTCTGCACGGGGAGGAGGAGACGGGCGTAACGATCTTCGTCATCGAGCCGCAGCTCGACGCGGGGCCGATCCTCGCAACGCGCGCGACCTCGATCGGTGCGAAGGAAACGGCCGGCGAGTTGGAAGAGCGGCTCTCCGCGCTGGCCGTTCCGCTGGTGCTGGAGGTGCTCGACGGCTTCGAGCAGGGCACGCTCCAAGGCCGCCCACAGGATCCTGCGGCCGTCACCAAGGCCCCGCGTCTGCAGAAGGAACAAGGGCTGATCGACTGGAGCCGCCCGGCCGTCGAGATCGAGCGACACGTGCGCGCCCTGCAGCCCTGGCCGACGGCTTATACCTTCGTGCCGTTGGAAGGCCGCCCACCGCTGCGGCTGACGGTGCTTTCTGCCGACGTGCTCCCTCTCACGGGGTCAGACCCCTTTGCGGATGAGCGGTGTCGACGTCGGGAAGCCGCTCGTCCGCAAAGGGGTCTGACCCCTTCACGTGAGTCGGGCACCGTGTTTGTCGATGCGGGCGGCGAGCGGCTGCTGGTGGCGGCCGGTGATGGAGCGGTTGAACTCGAGCGCGTGAAGCCCGAGGGCCGCCGCGAGATGACGGGGGCGGAATTCCTGCGCGGCTATCGGCTGGAGCCGGGTGTGCGGTTGTGAATCTGCTATCTACAGCCGTCAAGTTTCAGCTATCGCCTTGAGCTGACGGCTGATCGCTGAAAGCTGACCGCTGGCCGCTATGCCGGCTCCAAGCGCCCGTCGGGCCGACGGTGCAACGCGGCTCCGGCTTCTCCGGGCGGCAGACCCGCAATCAACAGCTTCAGCGGCCGATCGACGGCGAGGCGACCCTCGATCTCCAGGCTGGAGGCGGATTCGCCGACAGCGGGCAAGCTCCCCCACCGAAGCGTCTCGATTACCGAGAACAGCTCGATCAGCCGCAGGATGTCAAAATGAAATGCAGTCGATCGGCGCGCGCCGTCGCGCGAGCCGCCAATCTCTTCCGTCTCGCCGAGGTACAGGGCGACGCGCCAGCCGCACTCGGTGAGGCGGCAATCGAAGCCGACCCGCGCCACCTCGTCGAGCGGCTCGAACAGCTCGGCGGCGGCTGCGATGAACTCGACCAGCCAGTCGGGACGGCGGTCGCGGTCCTGCCGCCTGGCGCGGTAATCCTCAAGCTGACGCAGGAGGTGATGGACGGGCATGTGCGAGTGGCTCACGGCGGCAGACTCCGGATAATGGGTCGGGGATCCTCGTAGCGTGGGTTTCAACCCACGCGGCAGCGATTCCGGCGAATGCAGCGGCTCGCGTGGATTGAAATCCACGCTACGGGCCCCCTGAGAATTATCGGGTGATGGCCCGCGATGCTTCGCGCCAATCGGGTCTCGCGGGCCGCGCGTCGGCGGAAGCGGTCCCGTCACGCCGCCCGTGCGGAGGGAAGCGCCTGCGGCGGGCATCGCCGCAGGCGCTTCCCTCCGCACGGGCGGGGGGGTAGGGCAAGCGGGTCGATCGGAAGAGCACCCGGCTGAAATCCAGTCACCGGGGGTAAATCTCGTTTGGCGGCTTCGGGTGGGAAAGGGGGGGGGGGGGGGGGGGGGGGGGGG